>SKPT01000525.1 GCA_007119405.1 Phycisphaeraceae bacterium | reverse complement strand
GCGTGGAGCCCCGCGTGGTCAAACGCCGGGCGAAGTCGTATCCGCTGATGAATCGCCCACGCGCGGAGCTGCGTAAGATGCTGATGTCACAAGGGCTTGCAGCTTAAGTTCATGGCATTCAAACCAGGGTGCTAAAAGATCATCCGGTAGGCGAACGTCCACACCAGCATCAGCACGCCCATGAAGACGGGGGCCAAAGCCAGCAGCCATTGCGCGGGCCGGGGCAGCCGACAAACCCGCCGGCGGGCGAACAGGGCAACGATCAGCAGCGGGATCGCCGCCACCGCATAGGGCATGATGAGCACACGGTACCACGGCCCGCCCGGCGGCCCGTGCATCACCGACATGAGGATGAACATTGCCCCCGGCCCCGCCGCCAGGCTCAACGCCACCACCAGCGTCACCCACGCCGCCAGATACGGCTCCGCCAGCCGCACGTCCAGCTTCAGCTCCTGCCCGCACTCCGGGCACGTCGGCCGGCTCAATCCGCGCAGGTTGTAGTCGCACAGCGGGCACCGCGCCTCATGCTCGCGCACGAACGCCAGCAGGTGCTCGTCGCGGCTGAGCGGCGGCGAAGGCGTCTGCACCTCGGGCGGCGCGTCGGTGGGCATGACCGGCTCCCGGGAAGTCGACATGGCATGCCCTCCTACTGATCCATCCCCTGCCAGAACACCCGCAGCGCCTCGGTATCGGGCGTCAGGGGCATGTCGTCCGGGCTCATCGGCCGAAGACTCAGGTCCGCCATCACGACGTGGACCTGCCCGGCGTGGCGGCGCGCGGCCAGCCGCAGCACCGGAACCGAGTCGACATGCACCACCGCCAGCCAGGGCGTGAGGCTGTCGGCCAGCAGCAGCGTCCGCGCCGGACGCTTGACCTGGTGCCGGTCCTTGTAGCGCCACCACGGGTGCGGCACGTGCGCCTGATCCTTGGCGTCGGGCAGCATGCCGTTCATGCCGTAGCTGCGGCGATCGTACTCCTCGTCGCCGGGGGTGAACGGCCCGGCGGGCAGCGATACCGCGGAGTGGGCCCAGTTCGGGCAGCGGAAGATCGACTCGTCGAAGGTGGCGCGCCAGTGCGGCCGGGGCCTGGCCGTGGGGTAGATCACCGGGAAGATCTCGTCGCGGTGCCAGGACGAGTCCTGGCTGACGCCGCCGCCAGCGGCGCGGTACGGCCTCGGCCAGACGCCCTGGTGCTCCTCGCCGTAGATCTCGAACGCCATCGCGATCTGGCGCAGGTGCGAGCGGCACATCATCGACCGCGCACGGTCACGCGCCGCGGCCAGCGCCGGCAGCAGGATCGCCAGCAGCAGCGCGATGATGCTGATCGTCACCAGCAACTCCACCAGCGTGAAGCCGGCTCGGCTTGCGGCAGGCGATGAGGCTCCGGCGTCAGGCATGGACGGACGCTCCGCTGGCGCAGACAGGCGGCCATTGTACCGCGGCCCCAGCCTCGTGGGCAGGCGCCAGCCGAACGCATCAGCCGCTGACGCGCAGCTCACGGCATCGCCGCGGCCAGGTCCACGTGCCAGCCCTGCTCGACGACCGGGCCCGGCTCGCGATGCCGCCGCAACGCGTCGATCACGTCGCGCATCGGCGACGGCACCGGGGCGGTAAACGTCATCTGCCTGCCCGTGGCCGGATGCACCAGTCGCAGCAGCGCCGCGTGCAGGGCGGGGGTGTACATCAGCATGTCCGGGCGCGCGGCCGAGGCGGCCTCGAGCCGCTCGCCCTCGGCCTTGTCGCGGGCGTAGCTCAGGTGCGCCCGCGCCCCGGCCGGGTGAGGCGGGTGCTCGATCTCCGCCAGGCCCACCGGCTCGCCGCCATACACCAGGTCCCCGGCGATCGGGTGTCCGATGTAGCTCATGTGCACGCGGATCTGGTGCGTGCGCCCGGTCTTCAGCTCCAGCTCCACCAGGCTGTACCCACGGTACCGTTCGCGCACGCGGTAGAGCGTCACGGCGTGCTTCGCGGCCGAGTCGTGGCGGACGGCCATGGCCTCGCGGATCGTCGGGTGCTTGCCGATCGGCGCCTCGACCGCACCCCCGGGCGGCTCCGGGCAGCCGTGGACCACCGCGAGGTAGGCCTTGAGATTGGACCGCTCCTCGAACTGCCTCGCGAGCTGCCAGTGCGGCTCATCCTGCTTGGCGACCACGATCACGCCCGTCGTGTTCTTGTCCAGCCGGTGGACGATGCCCGGCCGGGCCTCGCGCCGCCCGACGCTGGAAAGCGCCCCGGCGGCCTGCTGCTGGAAGTGGTGCGCCAGGCCGTTGAGCATCGTGCCCGAGAGCTGTCCCCGCGCCGGGTGGACGATCAGGTCGGCCGGCTTGTTGAGCACGATAAAGCCCTCGTCCTCGTAGAGGACGTCCAGGTCCATCGGCTCGGGCTGAAGCTCGCGCGCGGGCTTGGGCGGCAGGATCACGTCCACCACGTCGTCCTGCTTCAGCCGCGTGCTCGCCTTGGCGACCCGGTCGTTGACGCGCACCCCGCCGGCGTTGATCAGCTTCTGGATCTGATGCCGGCTGACGTGCCGCAGACGGTTCTGCAAGTACTTGTCGAGGCGATGCTTGGCGTCGCGCGAGAGGCGGTACTGCACGTGCTCGTGACCCGACTCGGCCTCCAGGGCGTCGGCCAGGGCCTGCTCGTCAGCCTCGAAGGGAGTGTCGGATGTGGACATGGGCGGACGTACCGGGCCGCGGGTGCCACACAGCACGCCGAAGGCGGCTGCCGCGGGCGATCGGGCAAAGGGGCTGCAGAGCCCGCACACCACCCTGCGACCGGAACCGTTCCCGCCTACTGCTCGTCGGCCGCCTCGGCAGGCTCGGCCTCGCCGGCGTCCGGCTCCGCGTCGCCGTCAGCCTCCGGCTCCGGCGCCAGCAACTGCTCGAGGTCCACCTCCTGCGCCTGAGCCGGCTCCTCGCCCGGCTCCGCCTCGTCAGCGCCCTCCGCCGGCGACAGCGGCGCGGGGCGGTCCCAGTCCATCAGGTCGCCCAGGTCGAACTCGTCGATCGCCGGCAGCGGCGCCCGCGCCCGCTCGGGGGCGAAAACGACCGGCTGACGCAGGTTCACCAGCAGATCGCGACGCTGCCGCGCCGTCGCCGCCAGCCCGGGCAACTGCTCGCCGGCGAGCTCCTCGGCCTGGTCGTAGTAGCCGCGGGCGTCGTCCCACGCCTGCCGCGTCTCCGCCACCGCCGCCAGGCCCAGCAGGGCGTTGACGTGGTAGGTGCGCTCCTCGGCCAGCTCCAGCACGCGCTCATAGGCTCGCTCGGCGCGGTCGGCGGCGTCGTCGGGGGCCATCTCCGGGTCGACCGGCGGGGGCAGCTCCTCGCTGCGTGCCGGCAGCGGCGGGGCGTCCTCGGGCCGGCGGGCGTGGGCCAGGTACAGGTCCGCCCCCCGCAGGTAGGCCAGCGCCTGCACCGCCGGGTCCTGGTGCGCCGCAGCCACCTCCATGTAGTTGGCGGCCGTGGCGGCGTTGGCCAGCTCGGTCCAGGCGGTCTCGTGCCGGGTCTCGGTGCGGTAGTTGACCAGGCGGTAGGCGGCGAAGGAGCCGGCGACGATCACGAAGATGATCAGCACCGTGTTGCCCCAGCGGCTCCACCATTCGCCGAAGTTCTGGAAGAACTCGGCGAGGTCGTTTTCCTTGAGCTCGTGTCTTTCCTGGCTGTCCATGTGACCCTTTATCGTGCGGATTGGCGGGCGGATGCAGCGGCCGGCAGCGCCGAGCCGGGCATTTTAGCGGCCCGGCGAGGCCCGGGCCATGTCCGCCGGCTCGATGCGCACGTCGATGGTCAGACGCTGGATCCGCTCGACAAGGTGGATGTCCAGGCGCTCCCGCCCGTTGCTGTAGGCCAGGCGCATGCTCCCGTCCTCCTCCTCGAACGGCGGGCTCACCCGCTGCCAGCCATGCCGGCGCAGCGTCTGCCGGAAATACCCCACCGCCTCGGCCTGCTTGCCCCGGCCCTGGTAGACGTGGTGCACCGATCGCCCGGCGCCCGTGACCTCCACGTGCCCCCGATCGCGCAGCAGCTTGAAGCCCACCGGCAGCGGCACGTCGGGGATCGCCGGCTCGAGCTGCGGCACCAGCCCCGCCGCCTGTTGCGGCGGCAGGTACTGCCCGTCATCGCTGTACAGCAGCCGCGGCGGGCCGGCGGTGTCGCAACCGCCAACCACCAGCCCGACCAGCACAACCGTCAAAAGCGTCAACCTGGGCATCGGCAGGCCCTTCGCGAGAGGCGCGCGGCGAGTGTACTTGCGCGCCGCACCGCTGGCAAACGGTCGGGCGTCGTGGAGCCGCGGCTTTGACGCCCGTCGACGCCTG
>SKPT01000601.1 GCA_007119405.1 Phycisphaeraceae bacterium | reverse complement strand
TCCCAGTAGGTGTACTGCCGGCCCCAGACGCCCTCCTCGCTGCCCCACGGCAGGCCGTAGCGCACGCGCGTGCGCGTCACGGGCAGCTCACCGTCGACGCGGCCGGCCAGACCCTCGATGGCGGTGCGCGAGCCGACCACCACCTTGCCCGAGGCGATGCCCCCACGCGGCGCGACGATGCGCAGCGGGTACAGCGGCTCGCTGGGCCCGGCGAAGTCGAGATCGAAATCGGTGGCCAGCGGGTCGCTGTTGAACACCTGCACCCCCTCAGGCCGCACCGCCTCGACGCTGACGACGCCCCGGGCGCCCCGGGCGGCGCTGAGCTGGACGTGCTGAATCGCGCAGGTGTTGAAGGGCAGGTTGTAGCGGCTGCCGCGACGGCCCGGCTCGTCGTGGCGCAGCTCGTGCACGGCCGCGTGGTACGGCGCGCGGCGGATCGCGATCGCCAGGACGTTCACGCCCTCGACGAGCGCGTCGGCGGGGATGGGCAGATCCTCGAGCGTCCGTGTGCGCAGCGCCAGGCGACGCTCGTTCTCGGCGCTGCGCTCGCGGTTGCGTCCGTCCCACTCCTGCAAAATGCCGCCGGCCTCGGCGACGAATGCCTCGCGCGGGTAAGGCTCGGCCAGCGTCTGCCCGACGGGCTCATCCTCGGGCAGGTGCTGGCGGGCGATCCGGCGCCCGTTGAGGTAGACGGCGACGCCGCCGTGGTAGGCGACGGTCAGGCGCAGGTCCTCGACGCGCTGCGGGTCGGTGACGGTGAAGCGGGCGCGCATCGACAACTGCTCGAGCCAGGGCGTGCGTGCCTTAATGCGTGCCGGGCCGCGCACCCACGTGCGGTCGTCGTAGGCGGGCTCGCGCCAGTCGGGGCCGGGCGTCGGCGTGGGCCGATCGAGCCAGTCGTTGATTTCGATGGGCGTCAGCGCGTCGGGCAGGTCGATCACCGGCGGGGCGAGGGCGTGGTGCAGCCGCCAGTACCCGGTCGTGTCGAGGACGACGACGCGCTCGGCCGCGTGGGCCTGCGCGGCCAGGCTGAGGATGGCGATGAGCGAGCAGGCCGGCACGAGCGTGCGCCACGTTTTCATGAGCTGCTCCTGCCCGGGTGTGCGACCGCCAGGGCCGATCCACGCGGCCGCGGCCGCCCTGCAAGGCCCGGCCGGCGGCCGGTGGCACGATGATACAATGTCCAGCCAGGTAAGGAGGCCACCTTAGCTCAATTGGCAGAGCAGCGGTCTTGTAAACCGCAGGTTGCCGGTTCGAGTCCGGCAGGTGGCTGTTGGAACCGCAGCGCCCCCGCGCGGCCGGCCGGTGGGCGGGATGCGGCAAGTCGCGGCGGATTCCCGCTTCAGACGCGACCGGCCAAGGAGAACCGATAATGAAACGCAGGCGACTGAATACGTGGTTGACGTGTCTCGCGGCGCTGGCGGCCGGGCCGTCCGTGGCGGGTGCGCAGGAGCAGGGGCAGCAGCAGATGGCCAGGCAGATCTCCCAGCACGGCATCACGTGGACGTTCGATCGCGAGTACGAGGTGGGCCAGTTCGTCACCGGCGACTGGTGGGCCGTCGGGCCGGTGACGGTGGTGGAGGTGGACCCGGCCCCGGGCCCGGCGCCGGAGGACGCGCACATCGACACGCCGGAGAACGTCTGGGGCGACACGAGCCTGCGCAACGACAACCGCATGCGCCACGGCTCGATGATCGTGCTCGAGGCCGGCGGCCGACAGGGCTACGACTCGCGCAGCCAGACGTACGACGAGAGCCGGACGGTGCGCTTCCCGATCGAGATCGATTCGAACCGTTCGCTGGTCTCGACGATCAGCAACGCGTCGCTGCCGGTGGCCAACTTCCCGCACAAGATCATGTGGGACTCGGAGAAGCAGAGCCAGAACGTGCTCAAGGCCGCGGCCGTGCTGACGGTGTTGGACGAGGCCCCGCCGGCCGACGCGTTCCGCCCGCCGTACGCCGGCTTCGACAAGCCCATCTACCGGGCGTCGGACCTGCAATGGGACCTGCTCCTGAACCTTGAAGCCCCGTCCGTGGACGAGGACGCGTACACCCCGGCCTACGAGCTGCGCGTGCCCGAGGACTGGGAGCAGATGGAGCGCTACTTTGAGCGGCCCTGGCTCGAGCACGTCTCGAACTGGCAGCAGCAGCAGCTCAACCCCAACGAGAACCAGCCCAACTACGGCCGCGAGCACAGCCGGCTGGTGTCGATCGCCAGCTTGATGCTGCTGCTGGATGAGCCACGCGAGCGCAAGGAGAAGCTGCTGATCGGGCTGGTGCAGTACGGCATCGACAACTGGGGCGTGGCGCAGGTCGGGGCGAGCTGGAACTGGGGCGGCGGGCACACGAGCGGGCGCAAGTGGCCGGTGCTGCTGGCCAGCCTGATGCTCGACGCGCCGGAGTTGCGCGACCTGCCGGGTAACGTCGTATTCCACGAGGACGCCCAGACCTACTACGGCACCGGCTGGGCGGGGCAGACCGCGCTGTACTGGATGGTGCAGCACCACGGGCGGCGCGACCGGTACGAGCACAAGCACCCCAGCGAGTGGGAGCGCTGGGATCGCTCCAGCGAGAGTTACCGCATCTGCTGCAACGCGCGGGCGTGGGTGGGCACGGCCCTGGCGGTGCGGCTGATGGGGCAGATCGAGCTGTGGAACCACGACGCGTACTTCGACTACGTCGACCGCTGGATGGCGCAGGAGGACCCTTACGCCGAGCATCGCGGCGAGCAGGCCCGGCCGTCGGCCGAGGGCAGCACGTTCGACCCGTTCGTGGACGCGATGTGGCACAAGTATCGCGACAGCGCGCCGGAGCAGCCGATGGCGGGCGATCCGCGGATGTTCGTCTGGCACAACGGGCGTGGCCGGTGGGTGCCCAACCCCAAGCCCAGCGAGGCTGAGGTCGCCGAGCACGTGCGCCGCGTGCATGGGCGGTGATCGCGTGCGTCGCCGGGCCGGTGACGCGTCAGCGGGTCGCCGGGGCCGAGGTTTGCCAATAACGCTTGACCCGGCTGCGGCGGGCTTGTCATACTGCTGCGGGTCGACATGCACGGGAATCGATCCGGTCGGGCAAGCCGACGGCCCCTGCCCCCTCGCCCACCTCCCACAGGAGCGCCGACATGGGATTCATCCTCGGAACACTCGGCCCGGGCGACCAGGCGACCGTCCGCAACCTCCAGGGGCCGATCATCACGACGCTGCGCAGCGCCGCCGCGTCCGTGCGCAGCGGCGCGGCGGACAACCAGTGCCAGCTCTGGTTCGGTGACTCGTCGCAGGGATTCAAGGCGCAGCTTGCCGGGCAGCTCAGCCGCTTCGCGAGCGTGATCAACACGACGCCGATCACGATCAACTGCGAGCACTGGAAGCGGCGCGACGCCGACACCTTCGCCGCCGCCCATCAGCCGACCGGGGGGTGGAACGCCTACACGAACCTGACCACGGCTCAGGGCCAGGGCTTCACGATCACGCTCGACCTGAGCTTCTCGACCGCGCCGACCTACCGGCCAAACCCCCTTGTCGCCGGCGACACCAAGTTCCAGACCCTCGTCCACGAGCTCTCACACCTGGTCATCGGCACCGACGACCACGCCTACGGCCCGGTGCCGTGCCGGGGCCTGGCCATCTCCAACAGCAACCAGGGCAAGAACAACGCCGACTCCTGGGGCTACTTCGTCGAAGACCTGCGCTGAGCCGGGCGGGGCGCACCGGCACGGCCGCGCTGGCCGTCAGGACAGGCGCGATCGCTGCGACGGACACACCCGCTGCGGATGGCCCGATAAGACGAACGAATGGGCCAATGCGTCCGGCGCCACTGTTGTCGCTCCGCTGGTGCGCCGATGGTGAGTGCATGGCGGAAGCTCCGATAACCGGTCTCCGGCGTGACTGCCGGGTGCTGCTGGCGGCGTTCACCGGGCGCGCGGCGGGCGTGACGATCCGGGCGCTGCTGTGGTCGGGCGGGCGACTGCTGCTGTGGGCAGACGCGCTGGCCGTCGGGTCGGCCCGGCTTCAGGACGTGCTGTTGCCGCCGTCCGCGGCCGGGTCGCCAGGCGATGGGCGGAACCCGGAGCCCGGCCTGGCGGACCTGGCGGCGCCGCCGGTGCGCAGCGAGGAGCCCTGAGCACGCCGCGGCCGCGTCGGCAGGCTTGCCCCGGGCCTGGCACGCGGTAAAGTGCGCGCCCTCGGCCGGCGGGATGGTTCGGCCCTACAGGCGAGCCGGCTCATGAAGCACCTGATCGTCTGCTGTGACGGCACCTGGCAGAGTGAGGACACCGGCGAGCCGTCGAACGTCTGGAAACTGTGCAACCTGCTGGCCGATCGCGACGCCCACGGCGCCGCGCAGCGCATCTACTACCAGCCGGGCGTCGGCACCGACGTCAGCCGAAGCCGACTGGCGCGGCGGCTGAGCCGGCTGCTCGGTGGGGGCCTGGGCTGGGGGCTGGACGACAACATCAAGCAGGCCTACCGCTGGCTCATCCGCGAGTACGAGCCGGGCGACAGCTACTGGCTGTTCGGCTTCAGCCGCGGGGCCTACACGGCCCGCAGCCTCGCCGGGCTGCTGCGCAACTGCGGCCTGCTCGAGCCGCGGCACGAGGATCAGATCGACCAGGCGATGCGGCTGTACCGCGCCCGCGACCCGGCGTCGCACCCGCGGGCGCCGCAGTCGCGGTCGTTTCGGCGGAACTACAGCCGCGAGCTCGAGGCGATCGCGTTCCTGGGCGTCTGGGACACGGTCGGTGCGCTGGGCATCCCCAGTTCGCTGGGGCCGGTGGCACGGCTGGTCAACCGCCGGCATCAGTTCCACGACGTGGCGCTGTCCAGCCGCGTCCGCCGTGCCTGCCACGCGCTGGCGATCGACGAGCAGCGCCGGGCGTTTCAGCCGTCGTTGTGGGGCGAGGCGGCCCAGCGGCGGGGCGTGGAGCAGGTGTGGTTCGCCGGCGTGCACAGCGACGTCGGCGGCGGGTATGCCGAGGCCGGGCTGTCCGGCATCACGCTGGCGTGGATGATCGACCGCGCCGGCGCCACGGGGCTGGCGTTTGACACGGATCGCGTGGCGGGCGAGCTGGGCCCGGACGCCCTGGCGAGGCTGCACGACTCGCGCTGGCTGATTCACCGCGTGCCGGGGCTGAGTCGGCCGCGGCGGATCAAGCCGGGGCATCGGCAGTTCGTGCATCCGTCGGCCGTGCAGCGTCTGGAGCAGGCCGACAGCTACGAGGCGGCCAACCTCGCCGCGGCGCTGGAGGCGGGCGTGCCGGTGCTGGCGACGGGGGTCGAGGCGTCGCCCGTCGGTTCCGCGAGCCCGGCACCGCATTCGTAGCGGCTCGGGTGCCAGTACCCCGTGCGATGCTCGACCGACGCACGGCTTGCCCTGCGGGTCAAGCCGTGGCACCCCGACCCCAGGCCTTGATATGGAGCCGCATCAGGGGATATGTGCGGCGTCGCGGTTGGCGGCGGCCCGGGCGCTGGCGGTGATGGCCGCGGCGCCGAGGCCGACGGCCAGGCCCATCCACACGGTGTGGGTGGCGTTGAGCGTGGTGCCGCTGAGGGCGAAGACGACCAGCGAGGCGAGGGTTGCCCGCAGCAGCCAGTCCCAGGCGGGGGCCCGGCCGATCGCGCGGATCGTGCGCGTGGCGAAGACGAACCAGAGCTGCACCGCCAGCACGGTCGCCGGCAGGCCGAACTGCAGCAGACAGGTCAGGTAGATGTTGTGGATGTAGTGCACGTCGACGCGCTGCTCGCTGCCGGGGGCGAAGGTGTGAAACTCGGCGCCCATGCCGTGGCCCAGCGGCTGGGCGGGCACGTAGCGCCAGACGTCGGCGAGCTGGCGCGAGCGATCGGCCATGGTGTCCGTGACGCGGTACTCGGGGTTGTAGGTCAGGAAATCCAGGAGGGAAAAAACCCGGCTTGCGTCCATGACGGCGTAGGTGATGCCCGCGGCCGCGATCAGGCTCAGCACGACCGTCAGCCAGAGCAGGCGCGCGTGGGGCAGCCAGAGCACCGCCACGGCGATGAGCGTGGTCAGCCACATGGTGCGTTTGAAGGTCATCACCAGGACGATGGTGAGGATGATGGCCGCGACGATCAGCGCCCGGCGCGTGATGGCGGGGGTGTCGCGGCTGAACCAGAGCGCCGCCAGGACGTAGATCAGCAGGATCTGGGGGAACATCAGGCCCGCGTTGAACAGCCAGATCCCCTCGCTGCCGCCGCCGACGAAGTGCCCGCCGTGCTGCACCACGCCCGCGTAGCCGCCGGCGATGGCGATGACGGACACGGTTCCGAGCACCAGGCCCATCACCGCGCAAAGGCGGACCATCTCCCCGGCGGGCAGGCGGTGCGTCAGGGCGCTGGTCAGCAGCGCGATCGCGAGCAGCTCCACGGCCCAGTGGTAGGCGCCCGCGGCCAGGTAGTAGGCGTCGTTACCCCGCCACAGGCCCAGAGCGAGCCCGTAGGCGCCGATCAACATCGCGAGCAGGAACAGCCCGAGGTGGGGGGCGCTGCACGCGAGGCGCGGGGGCACCAGCCCGTGCCGCGCGACGTGCTGCGCCGCCAGGCCCGCCGTCGCGACCGCGCAGGCCGCGACCACCAGCGTTGCGCGCAGCGGGTCGCTGTCGGCGACGAGCCGGGCCACCAGCGCCGCCAGGGGAACGAGCGTCAGCAGCGCCGCGCTGGGGTAGGCGCTCCGCGCCAGCACGGGTGAGGCGGTCCGATCCGCGTCGTGCGACAGGGCCTGGCTCATGCTCGCTCACTCGCCGGGTGCGATGGTGCCTGCCCGGTGGCCGGCTCAAGGGCCTGGACCCGGGCCTTGAGCCGGTCGTAACCGCGTCCGCCGCGGACCACCAGCCGGGCGATCCAGGGCAGGTCATCGAGCGTGCGCTCGAGCGTCGCGCGGTCGATGCCCGGGTGAAGGTTATTCGCCTTCCAGGTCTCGGAGGCGGTGATGAGGCTGCGGCTGCGCTGGTGATGCTCGCGTACGACCGCGTCGTCCCAGGGCAGGCTCAGCCAATTCACCAGGCGCCGGGCCTCGAGCTCGGGGTTCGCCACCACGTCCTCGTAGAAGATCACCCGATGCCGCTGGTCGCCGACGTGGCGCCACGTCACGCGCAGCGCCAGGCGCCACTGCACGGCGCATTCGAGCCAGGTCTTGGCCCGGCCCCAGGCGCGGCTGGCCTTGTGCAGCGAAGGCACGACGCCCTGGGCCCGTCGCACGACGTGCACGAATCGCGCGTCGGGGGCGGCGCGGATCATCCAGGGCAGGTACATGATGTGCGCCGGCGTCTTCTCGACCCACAGCCGCTTGCCCGCGCGTCGGGTGGACTCGTCCAGCAGCGCCACGAGGCGGCGCTGGGCGACGGGCTGCGGCGCGGCCGAGAGCTCGGCGCACCACGCGTCGAGCTCGGGTTCGTCGAAGGGCAGGGCGTTCTCGGCGGCGAAGCGGCGGACCAGGGCGCCCAGCCGCGCCCGCGACACCGGCCAGAGCCGGTAGCGGCGAAAGCCCTTGTCGAAAAAGTGGCTCTCCGTGAAGGTCAGCACCTGCCGATGCGCCGCGAGCATGGACTGGATCAGCGTGGTGCCGCTGCGGCCACAGCCGACGACGAACACCTGCGCTGGGCTGGCCGCGGCCTGTTGCTGACTCATCACCGGTTCCGCGCGTCAAGCCGCGGCCCTAGATCGCCGCGGCCGAGCAGTTCAGGTTCCGCCGACACGCGCGATGGGACAGGTAGCCGATCAGCAGGCGCGTCACCGCCGCCACCACCGCCGCACCCATCGCGCCATGAATCGGCAGCAGCACAATGTAGCCGATCGTCGACGCCACCAGCAAGCCGGCGAGAATCGCCGCGGCCTGGCGCTCGCGGTCGGCCATTTGAAGCAGATTCATGCCCGGGGCGAAGCAGGCCTCGGCCACGACGCCGAGCAGCAGCACCACGAGCAGGGGATAGCCTGCCACGAACGCTTCGCCAAAGAAGGCGAGGATCGGCTGGCCGGCGATCACCAGCAGCAGCGCCAGCGACCCGGACATCACCAGCGCCAGCCGCGCCGTCGCGCGCGCCTCGCGACGCAGCCGGTCGCGATCGCCCATGGCGTGGGCGCTGGCCAGGGAGCTGGAGATGTAGGCGTTGGCGGCGTGGGTGGCGAGCATCACCACCTGCATGAGGTTGAACGCCAGGGCATAGACGCCCAGCTCCTCGTCGCTGGCGAGCAGGCCCACCAGCAGCAGGTCCATCCGCCGCACGAGCTGGTTGCACCCGGTGAACAGCAGGTTGGGCAGGGCCAGGCGCATCCACGGCCGCGGCTCGTGCACCGGCCGGCCCTGGCGCGCCCGCGCCAGCGGGGGCAGGCGCAGGAGGCGTCGGCCGACGTCCAGGATCAGCGGCATCGCCAGCAGCCCATAGGCCGCGATCACCCGCGCCGGGGTGAGGCGATCGGTCACCGCCAGGGCCACGACCACCGTCAGCACGAGCGTCGGCAGGATCACGTTGTAGGGCAGGCGGGCCAGCCACATGCGCTGAAAGCTGCGGGCCACGTGGATCATCAGGTGCAGCATCGCCAGCAGCGGCACGACGGCGAACGCCAGGAGCAATGTCGTGACGCGCTGAGGCCGGTCGTGCCCCAGGCCCCAGGCCAGCGACGCGCCGAGGACCGCCAGCGCCGCCGAGGCGCCGCAGGTGAGCATCACCGCGAAGCGCACGGCGCCGTACAGCCGGCCGTCGTCGCCGCGGGCCTGGTATTCGCCGACGAGGCGTGGCAGGGCGTGGTTGAAGCCGACCATCGCCAAATGGGCCACGACGTTGATGATCGCCAGCGCCAGCGCCACGTCGCCGTAGTGGACCGTGCCCAGGGGCCGGGCCAGGTACAGCCGCAACGCGAACTGCACGCCGACGCCGAGGTAGACCCCGACCAGGCTCGCGAACGCGGCGCTGCGCAGCATGGGACCGATCTGTCGCACGCTCAGCCGCATGGCCCACCCTCAGGTCCGCGCCGTGTCCCAGCGCACGTACTTGCGGCCGAGGAGGCAGTTGAACACCGACACGAGCGACGCGGCGTTGGCGGCGCAGAAGAAGTAGGGCGCCCGCAGCAGCGCGTGGCCGATGCCGAAGCGCTCGAGCAGCGCCCCGAGCAGCGCCGAGCCATAGAAAAGAAGCTGAAGCCCCATCAGCGCGCCATACACCGGCTGCTGCACCAGCAGCGCATTGGACAGCAGCGCCAGCGCCAGGAACAGCGGCAGAATCCAGCGCAGAAAGCGATGGCTGACGACCTGCCAGGCGTAGACGCCGGTGCGAAACGGGTTCATCACGGCGCGATACCGCCACAGGCTCGCCAGCGAATCGGTGATGACGCGGATCTTGCGCCGGAACTCGCTGGAGACGCGGCCCAGCACCAGCTCGCGCGAGCGGGCGCGGGGCTCGAAGACCTGCCTGCGGCCGTGGGCGAGCATGATCGCCATCGGCTCGATCAGGTCCGAGCAATCATCCGGATGCAGCGGCACGTACAGCTCGCGGCGTATGGCCATGATGGGCCCGACGGCGCCCACGCACGAGTAGACCCGCGACTCGAGCCGCTTCACCAGCGACTCGTAGTCGCGAAAGAGCAGCTCGTTGGGCGCCGCGGTCGTCGCGTCGGCGGCGCGATCGCACCGCCTGCCCTCGACGCAGCCGACGGCCGGTCGCTGAAAGTGTCGCACGAGCTGTTTGATCGCGTCGGCGTCGAACATGGCGTCGGCGTCGGTGAACACGACGATCTCGCCGCGGGCGTGGGGCATCGCCTCGTTCTGTGTCTGCGTCTTGCCGACGCGGCCCTCGACGCGCCGCAGCTCCACGCCGCGGTCCGCGTAGCGGCGGACGATGGCGTCGGTGTCGTCCGTCGAGCCGTCCGAGGCCACGAGGATCTGGCAGCGATCGGGCGGGTAGTCCAGCGTCAGGGCGTTGTCGAGCTTGGCGGCGATGTTGGCCTGCTCGTTGTACGCGGTGATCAGCAGCGTGACGCTGGGCCAGGTGTCGGGGTCGGCGAGCTTCACCGGCTTGCGCACGAGGGCGATCAGCGCCAGCAGCAGCGGATAGCCGACATAGACGTAAAGGATCACGCCCACGCTGAGCCAGAAGGTGACCAGGGCGGCGGTGCTCATGTCGAAGCGTCCATGCAGGCGGCGTTGGAGGTCGCCGCCGGCGTCGTGCGATGCTCAGCCAGCCAGTGCTCCAGCCCGCAGCGCTGGAGCAGGCGGCGCAGGATATCGAGCTCGCGGCCGTTGAACTCACCGCGCCACTTGTCGACCTGTTCGCGGGCGAGGCGTTGCGTGCGGTAGCCGGTGCCCGGCCGATCGCGCTGCTGGATCGCCTCGGCGACGCGTGGCGTCCACGCCAGGCCGAGTTGCTCGTAGAGCTGACGGAAGCCGGCCACCGGATCCTCGCACAGCGATTCGTGGCGCACGGCGAGCCAGTCGTCGTGGCGTTGCGTGGCCCGCTCGAGCGCGACGGTGAGCAGGGCCGCCTGCGAGCCGGCCTCGGCGATGGGCGAGCTGCGATCGATCAGCGACGGGCCGTCGTCGCCAAAGACGCCTCGCCACACCGCGGGCATGAAGCAGCCTTCGCGCACGATGTCGGGCATCGCCATCCGCCGCAGGCTCGCCAGCACGGCCAGGGGATGGCGCTGCACGATGACCACCCGGCGCGGCTGCGCGACGCTCGCAACCCACTCGGCGCACAGCGGGGCGTGCACGCTCTTGACCACGCGCTGGCCGCGCGGCGCGTGCGGCGGCGTTCGGCCGACCAGCCAACGATGCATGAGGCCGCGCCCCGCCTGGCCCGGGCCGCCGGTCACCACGCGTTGCTCCTTGCGGGCGACCGCGTGCGCGGTCCACGGCCGGCGCGGCCGAAACCACGCCCGCGTCAACATGCTCCGCGACAGCAGCGGGCCCAGGCGATGACGGAACGCCACTAGCCACAAGCGCTCGAACGCCGCGTGGCGCTGGCCGGGTTGCAGGGCCGGGAAGCGCGGCAGGTCACGCTTGGCGGCGACCGCCAGCAGGCTCGTGCGCTCGTTGTCAGGCTCGACGACCAGCTCGACGCCCTCGGCCAGGGCGAGCAATTCGCTGATCCACGTCGTGCCGGAGCGCGGCAGACCGATGATGAGCACCCCGTCCGGATCTGAATCGCGGCTCGCCTGCATCGAGGCCGGCAGTATATCACCGCCCCTGCTCACCCGGGGCGGGCAACTGCGACGCCGGCGAGGCCAGCAGCTCCGCGATGATGTCCACCATCTCGTCGCGGCCGCGCAGCCGCCGGCTCCATCGCGCCAGCTCATCGGCCGACGGCGGCCGATCCAGCAGCCCGTAGCACACCGCCGTCAAGGCCGCAGCGCGCCGCATCGCCTGCTGCTGCGCTGGCTCGTCGATGATCCGCGCCAGGACCTGGGCGCGCGTCAGCCGGCCGGCGTCGAGCTCGTCAATCAACTCGCGGCGCAACGGCCGCGGCGCGTCACCGTCCAGCGCCCGCCGCAGCGCCCAGTCCACGAAGGCCTCGGCCGGGCGGGGCGCGTCGTCAGCCCATCGCGCGGCCATCGTCTGAAGCGCTGTGCCGCTGACGACCCGCCGCTGAAGGGTCGCACGGTCCGGCAGCTCGGGTGCGAACGCCAGGTGCAGCCTCAGCACAGGCTCGACCCGCTGGCGGTAACGGTCGGTCTGCAAGACGTCCACGACGGTGCCCGGCAGCGGCTTGAGCCCGGAGCGGATTTGCTCCCAGCGAGCGGCAAGCTCGTACGGCTGCGCGTCGCGAAACGCGATGCGGCGATACAGCCAGTCGATCTGCGCTTCGTCCACCGCCGGCCGGTACGCCCGCCGCAGCCGCCACGTCTCGTCCGCTCCGGCCACGTGCGCCCGCTCGAGCACCGGCTCGCCAAGCTCCAGGCGCCAAAGGCGCACGAACCGGTCCAGCCCGTCGCTGCCCGGCTCGAGCACGTACCAGGGCTCGCGCTGAAGCTCCGCGTCGAAGAAACGAATGTCCGACGCCCGCTGCACCGATCGCCCGCTGAAAAACGCCAGCTCGCGATGCCCCTTGTCCGCGCCCTGGACGATCAACGCGCCCGGCTCCACGTGCTCGCGCAGCAGCGGCGCCAGCGCCTTGGCCTGCGCGTAGCGTCCGTCCTTGTAATGCATCAGGAACGGCGTGGCCCGCTGCTCCTGCACCACGGCCGCGGTGCGGATCGCGTTGGGCACGATCCAGAGCAGCAGCATGAGCGCGAACGCCGCGTAGCCGACCCACCGCCAGCGGATGTGCTGCTCCAGCCACACCGCGCCCGTCCACCAGCCGGCCGCCAGCAGCGGCAGCAGGGCCACGTAGTAGCGCGAGGTGACCCAGAAGGCCGCCGTCTGGATGACGATCAGGGCCACGATCATGCCCCAGAGCACCTGCCTCCGCGCCAGCAGCACGCCGAGCAGGATCACCAGCGGCGTCAGCACCAGCCCCAGCGGTCGCAGCCGCTCGCCGAACACCGCCACCGGCATCTCCACCAGCACCAGCGCCGGAATCTGCACCGTGAACGTATCGGCGACGCTGGCGTGGAACCAGGTCGTCAGGTGGCGCAGCACGGCCTGCTCGTCGGGGTTCAGCGCCAACGGATGCGCCAGGCGCGGGTCGAGCGTGCGCACGACGAGCAGCGTCACGAGCCCGGCGATGACGAAGGCGCCCAGCCCCGCCCAGGCCCGCCAGCCGCGCCGCCCGTGATCGCGCAGCGCCTGCCAGACCAGCGTCAGCAGCACGGCCGCGAGCACCACCAGCACGACGCTGCGGAAGGTGGCCATCCACGCGACGCCGGCGGCGACCAGCAGCACGTTGGCCCAGGCCGGCCCGCGGCCGTGGGCGTGGCGGGCGAAGCCCAGCAGCATCACCAGCAGGCCGAGCAGGAACGGCACGGCCGAGACCTGGGTGAGCGTGTACTCGTAGAGGGTGCGGTTGATCGCCAGCAGGCCGAGGATGGCGATCGCCGCCGGCGGGCCGAACTCGAGGGTGAACAGGCGATAGCTCAGCACCAGCACGGCCAGGCCCATGAGCCAGATCGCCACGACGACGAGGCGCACGTCGTGCTCGCCGAGCAGCGCGATCGAGATGGCGAAGAGCATGGCCGTGCCGGGGTGGCGTCCCGTCTCGGCGCTGGTCTGGCCCTGCTCGAGCCACTGCTGGGCGATCAGCGCGTAGCTGGCGGTGTCGCCCGCCGGCCGCCACTGCCCGTTGAAGCCGATGACGTAGAGCAGCGCGATGGCCGCGAAGATCCACCAGCGATGACGATGCATGAACCGCGCGAGCCAATCCGCGGCGGTAACGCCGGCGGCCGGGCCCGGCGCCGCGGGCTGGCCACGTGGGCCCTGCACCTGTTGCGGCGTGCGTGTCTGCGGCATCGATCCCTCGGCCGGCGGTATCATAACGCCAGCGCCGGCCGCGGCGGCGCGGCCTGGCCGTTATGATGACGGCTCCCCACCCCCGGGTTCCGCCGATGACCCATGGCCCCGACGAGATTCAACTGAGCCGGATCGCCGCCACCCTCTGGCGCCGCAAGGGCACGGTCGGCGTCGCAGCGCTGCTCGCCGCGGTGGTCACCTTTGCCGCCGGTCATTTCGTGGCCGACCGCTACACCAGCCAGGCGCTGCTGGCCATCGCCCCGCCCGAGATCGTCGGGGCGGCCGGCTACGCGAACCTGGCCGAGCTGCTGCCCAGCGCGAGCGACATGCGCAACCTGGCCGAACTCCCGAGCACGATCCGCGGCGTGCGCAGCGCGGCGATCGAGCGGGGCGTGCTCGATGCCGACCGCGCGATGGGCGAGCTGGAGCGCGGCATGAGCAGCCGCCGCGCCGCCTCGCGACTGCTGCACCTACAGGTCACGCACAAGGATCCGGAAGTCGCGCAGGCGCTGACCCGGCTCTGGGCCGAGCAGATCGTGCACGTCAGCCAGGAGCTCTACCTGATGGGCCTGGAGGACCTTGACGAGCAGGACCGCCGCCTGCGCCAGGCCGGCGAGCAGCTCGACGAGGCCCAGGCCCGGCTCAGCGAGTTGCTGCCCGAGGCCCGGCTCGAGGCCCGCGAGCAGCGCATCGCCGCGCTGCAACGCCGCCTGCGCGATCAGCTCGGGCGGCGCGATCATCTGGAGGACCTGGCCCGCGACGCGACCGCGCTGCGCGGCCGACTCGAGCAAGCCGCGTCGCCGTCGCGCCGGCTGCAGATCGGGGAGGCGATGGCCCTGGCAGCGCTGCAATCCAGCGGCACGGCGGCGCTCGACGGCGTCCAGCTCCAGCTCGCCACCGACGACCTGCCCGACGTCGCCCAGGCGCGGGAGGCGCTGGCGCGGTTGATCGCCTCGTTCCAGCAGCAGGCCGCCGACGTCGACGAGCAGGCCGAGACGCTCGAGGCGCGGCTGACCGAGCTGGCGCAGGAGCACGAGGCGTACCGCCACCGCCAGACGCTGCTGACGCACGAGCGTGACCAGGCCCGGCAGTTCCACGCGGCCATGTACCGCGCGAAGCTGCAATCCCGTGTGCTGCTGGCGACCGAGCGCTCGCCGATGATCCGCGTCACCAGGGACGCGACGCTGCCCGACCGGCCGGACCATCTGCCGCGGCTGCTGCTGACGGTCGGCGTGACCGTGGCCGTGACCCTGCTGGCGTGCGGCTGGGTGCTGCTCAAGCCCGGGGACTGACCGGCAGCGCCTGGCGGGGCCTGCCCGGGTGGCGGTGCGGCGGTAACGCCCGCCACCACCCGCCGGGCAACTGATTTGGATAGTATGTTTCTCGATCATGCCGGCGGCG
>SKPT01000183.1 GCA_007119405.1 Phycisphaeraceae bacterium | reverse complement strand
CTCGAACGGGTTCCAGTTCTCCAGCGCATCGAGCATCGACACGTTCACGCCCAGCAGCGCGCAATGCGCAAAGCGGGCCAGCAACTCGGTGATCGGCGAGCCGTTGCCGAACGGCCCGCAGATGAACACGACGTGCGTGTAGCGCTCCGGCCGCACCGCCTGCCAGTCCACCCCGTCGGCAAATGGCGGCGCCGTGGCGATGTCGAACGCCACCGCCGCCTCACGCAGCCAGCGGCAGACCACGTCGCGCGACATGATGTCGCCCGCGGTGGCTCCGCAATGCTCGAAGCTGAACCAGCCGACCACCAGCACGCGCATCACGCCGCCTCCTGCACCTGCTCCGCCGGCGGCCGCACCACCTCGCGATACGCGCTCATCACCGCCGCCGCGTCCCCCGCGGCCCGGACCAGCAGCGACAGCGCCACCGCCGCAAGCACCGCCGCCGCCCCGTAGCTCTGCCACAGCCACGCCAGCGACGCCAGCCCCATCGTCGCCAGCACGAGCCCCACCACCGTCGGCGCCAGCACCGGCCAGCAGCGCAGCCGCACCATCTGCCACCCGCCATGCTCCTCCACGGCCATGGCCACGCGCGCCGTCGACAGCATGCCCAGGCGCAGCTCCAGGTCGTGGCGGTCCCACTCCCCGCCGCGCGACACGCGCACCCCCGCCTGCCGCAGCGCCGTCTCCAGCGCCTCGAGCCGCTGCTCGGCGCTGCGCCAGTGCTCCTCGACGATCGCATCGCGCCGCAGCCCCGGCCAGGCCAGACGCCAGCGACTGAGGCGCCCCTGCCCCCGGCGCGCCGTCAGCCGCCCCCACAGCCGCACCATCGGCTGCAACTGGTGCATCAGCCCGATCACCGCCCGCTGCCGCACCGCCTGCCAGCCGTCGGCCGCACGAATCGGCGCCCGCAGCGCGTTGACCATCGACTGCGCCAGCGGCACCCCCACCGCCAGCGCCAGCAGCGGCACCGCCAGCAGCAGCGGCTGCCAGATCAGCCCCGGCACCGACACGAACATCAGCGCCACGATCAGCAGATACCACTCGGGCATCAGCGGCATGCACTGCGCCAGCGTCAGCGGCCGCGGGTACACCCGCTGAAACGGCGCGCTGCCCCACACCCCGTGATACACCCGCCAGCGACGCCAGCGCAGCGGCTGCGCAATGCCCTGGCCATACAGCTCCCCATGCCAGACGACGTGCCCCAGGCCGTTGTACTTCTCCGGCCACTTGGCCTCGAGCATCGCCTCGGCGCGCCCGTAGGCGCGCTGCTGCCGCAGGTACCGCCGCAGGCTCGGACGCCGGCGGTGCCAGACCAGCGCGCTGCCGTGGTAGCCGATCGTCCCGCCACGCTCCTGCAACCGCCAGCAGATGTCCACGTCGTCGCCCGCCGTGTGGAACCGCTCGTCAAAGCCGCCGATCGCCGCCAGCGTACGCTTCCAGAACGCCATGTTGCACCCCGGGATGTGCTCGGCCGTGCGATCGTCCAGCAGCACGTGGTTCGGCCCGCCCGGCGAGTGGGCCACGCACCGCGCGACCCACGGGTCATCCTGCGGCGGCAGGTTGGGCCCGCCCACGGCCACGTGATCGCTCGTCCTCAGCCGATGCACGAGATATCGCAGCCAGTGCGGGTCCGGCCAGGCGTCGTCATCGATGTACGCGACGATCTCGCCCCGGGCCGCGGCCATCCCCTGATTCCGCGCCCGGCTGAGCCCGCCGTTGGCCGTGCGCAGCACGCGGAACCCGGGAAAATCCTCCAGGATGCGCGGCGTCTGGTCCGTCGAGCCGTCATCCACCACGATCACCTCGTAGTCCGGATAGTCCAGCTCCGTCAACCGCTGGCACGTCTCGCGGATCGTCAACGCGCCGTTGTAGGTGCACAACACCACGCTCACGCCCGGCCAGTCGCCGTCCGGCGCGAACGGCGTCGCCGCGAAGCTCGCCGCCACCTGCTCCAGCGCCGGCTTGGCCTGGCGGGCGCGGTCGGTCAGACCGAACGCCCAGTCGTCGATGTCCTGCCCGCCGCGGTGCCACTCGTCCGTCCAACTGAACACGAACAGACCCGCCACCCCCTCGGCGAACGCGGTGCGAATCTGCCAGTCGAGCGTCTCGGCCTGCGCCTGCTCGCCGTTGCGCAGGCTGTCCAGGCCCACTTCCGCCATCACCACCGGACGGTCGCCCGCCTGGTTCTGAAGCCGCGCCAGATAGGCCGTCAGCTTCTCCGGCTCCTCCAGGTAGACGTTGTAGGCCAGGAAGTCCAGAAACGGCAGTTGCAGGTACTCCGTCGTGGGGAAGTTGACGTACGTGACCAGGGCCTCGCGGTCCTGCGCCTTGGCGATGCGGTACAGCCGATGCAGGAAACGCTCGACGCGCCGCGGCCCGCTGTAGCGCACGATCGGGCCGGGAATCTCGTTGCCGATCGCGTAGCACAGCACCGCCGGATGCCCGGCGCACGCGGCCACACCATCGCGGACGCTGCGCTCGATGCGCCTTCGCGTGCCCGCCTCGTCCAGGAACGCCACGTGCTGCTCCCACGCCAGGCCCACCATCACGCGCAGCCCCTGCTTCGCCGCGATGTCCAGCAGCCAGCGCGGCGGGGCGGTGTACGTGCGCACCGCGTTGATGCCGTGCTCGGCCATCACGGCGAAGTCGCGCTCCACCCGCTCGCGGTCGCCATACTCGCACCCGTCAGGCCCGGGGCGGAACGGCCCGTAGGTCACCCCACGCAGGTGCAGTTTCTCGTCGCCGACGTAGATAAACTTGCCACGGACCTGCGGCCGGGCGGCGCCATCGATCGGACGCGCCGCGCCGGCAACGGCGGCAGTAGAAATCTCGGGCAAGGCGACACCTCCTGGATGCCAGCGGCAGCAAGTTCAGTCGATTCGAGCATCGGGACGCCTGCCGGCGCCGCAATCGCTGGATGTGCCCCATCCACGTGCCCAGCGGAAACAAACATCCAATGTAGGGGCGGGCCCCGCCTGCGACAAGGGTAATTTTCTTGCTCCGGCGTCCGGCCCAGCCGCCACCGCTGGCGTCACCCCGATGATCGAGAGTAAACTGGAGTAGGCGAGGGGGTGATCGATTTCGCCAGACGCCGGCCCGCATCGGCCGATCTCAGGCCAGGGAGCGACAGCCGGACCAAGTGGGGGCACTCATGCCTGCCAGACGCGGTCACAACCCCGGTTTCACGATGGTGGAGCTGATGGTGACGATCGTGCTGATGCTGCTGCTGATGGCGCTGCTCCTGCCGGCCCTGCGGCACGTGCGCCAGGCCACACAGTCCGCGACATGCCAGAGCCACCTGCGCGAGATGGGCATGGCGACCTGGCTCTACGGCCGGCAGCATTACGGCGCCTTCCCGCCGCTGGCGTTCGAGGTGCGGTCCCTGCCCCGGCTGCCCGACCAGGCCGTCGCCCGCGCCTTCGAGGTGCGCCTGACGCCCCGCACGCTACCAGCGTCCGGCCTCAGCTTCTTCGAGCCGCCGCATCTGCAATGCCCTTCCGACGATGAGCCGGGCGCCATCCCCGTGCGCGCCAACGGCCAGCGGCAGTGGGACGTCAGCTATGGCTACAACGCCGTCCTGCTACGCGATCGCCTGACCCAGGAGCAGGTCAACGACGACCGGGCCATCTTCTACGACGGCACCATGGGCCGCACGCCGGCTCGCCCGCGCGGTGCCCCGGGCCGGCACGCCGACGGCCACGTGTTCGCCCAGCGCACGCTCTTGCCCCGCCACGCCGACCGCTTCAACGTCCTGTTCGCCGACCAGAGCGTCGGCGCACGCCAGCAGCCGGCGACGCCCATGTTTGATCCGCCGCCCGGCCAGCGCTGACCCGCGCCGACTTGTCCGCACGGCGCGGCTGACATACATTTCACACACGCTGTCGATCTGTTGTCAGCGTGTGTTGCCCGGGGGCGTCGCCTTCGCACGTGGCGGGGACGGCCGGGAGCCGCGCCGTGTCACATCCAGCCACCACTTTCCAGTCGCTTGAACCCGACCAGGCCGGCGTGCTGCTGGTGATGATCGACCGCCATCTGGGCAACGCCGTCATCTCGCTGCCGGTGGTCCAGCGCCTGCTCGAGCACTTCCACGATCCGCCGGACCTGCTTGTCGATGAGCGGTACGCCCCGTTGTTCGCCCGCCTGCCCGCCGCCGGGCGCATCTGCGCCTACCCCCAGCAGGCGAGCAAGCGTCGCGGCCTGCGTGCCAACCTGCGCCCGCTGGCGCTGCTCGCCCGCCTGGCGGCAAGCCGCTACCGCTGCGTGCTGGACCTGACCGGCCTGCCGCGCAGCGCCCTGCTCACCGCCGCCACGCTCGCCCCG
>SKPT01000129.1 GCA_007119405.1 Phycisphaeraceae bacterium | reverse complement strand
GTGAAGTCAAGCCGACAAGGAGGTCACACGTCCAGCACGCGTGGGTGTGATGATATCCGTCTGTCCGATCGGCAACAACGCCTTCGCCTGGCCATCGAAACATTCGTCGAGGCCCCCTCTTTTCGGCGCCCAAACGCGGTCCCATGGGATTCGGCGACGCCCTCCCCCGGCCCCTCCCGGGGGGGAGGGGGGGTTAGCGCGACGCTCCGCTTCGAGGGCGGGCCGCGGTGGATTACAATGGGCGTGTCGGGATCACGTCACCGCGGCCGGGAGTCGAGCGATGCATCACGCCAGCCGGGCGTTCACGATGACGGAGTTCGTGGCCGTGGCGGCGGTGCTGCTGTCGCTGGCGGTGTTGCTCGCGATCATCTTCCACGAGCCCAGGCCGCCGAAGGACCGAGGCAGGCAGCTCCGCGGCATTCACCAGGGTCTGGTGATGTACGCCCAGGGCAACAACGACTATTACCCGGGCCTCAACGCGCAGGGTGAGCCGGTCGCGATAACCGTCGAGCAGCGCTTGAAGCTGCTTCTCGATGGCGACTACTTCTCGCCGGAGTACCTCGTCAGCCCTGTCGAGCGTGGCCGCGAACCCTGGCGATCCGGTCCGTTCACGGCCGAGCACTTCTCTTATGCGATGTTGCAGGTGCCTGAGTCGGGCGGCCGGCACGCCGAGTGGCGCGACACGATGAACACGCGCGCCGCCATTCTCGCCGATCGCAACACCGGCACGGCGGATGAGCCCAGCAGCATCCACTATCGCCATTCGTGGCGGGGGCACATTCTCTGGAACGACAACCACATCGGCTTTGAGATGTCGCCCATCCAGGAAACGGAGTACGGCGGCGTGCGCAACGAGCAGGACCACATCTTCCGCGCTGAAGGCGACGACGACGCGTACATGATCCACAGCGGCAACTGACGCCTCCGGCCCCCCTCCTCCGGGAGGGGGTGGGCGAGGGTGCGCCCGTAGGCCGAGCGGCCGCGTCACGTCGTGGGCGTACGTTGTGGCGGGAACCCGGATTATTCCGTGTGCGGGTGCCACGGCTTGTCCGCGAAGCGGCAAGCCGTGCGTGACGCGACGGAGGCACGGCTTGCCCTGCGGGTCAAGCCGTGGCACCCCACGTTCACGCCCTTATCCGCATCCGTGTGTGCCATCCGGCGACGCCCTCCCCCGGCCCCTCCCGGAGGGGGGGGGGGGAAGGCGGTCGGCTCCTCCCGGGGGATTGCCCACGGCAGCAGGAGGGCTCCCGGAAAACCCGCCCTTCGCTCACTTTGATCGCTCAGGACGGGCGTTGGTCGCGGCGCGCCGCTTGCACCCCGCACGCGCAGCGCAAGGAGGCCGACATGATCCGTCCCGAGGAATCGGCGCACGGCCGCGAGACCGTGATCGTCACCGGCAGCAGCGGGCTCATCGGCTCGGCCGTCGTCAACCGCCTGGCCGAGCGCTACCGCGTGCTGGCGTGGGACAAGGTGCCGCCCAAGCAGGAGCTGCCCGACACGGCCACCTATCAGGCGATCGACCTGGCCAGCGACGAGAACGTCCAGCAGCACGTCGCGGCGCTCAAGGATCTCGCCGCCGGCCGCATCGCCAGCGTCGTGCATCTGGCGGCCTACTACGACTTCTCCGGCGAGCCGAGCCCCTTGTACGAGCAGGTCACCGTCCGGGGCAGCGAGCGGCTGGTGCGCGCCCTGCGCCAGCACGAGATCCACACCGAGCAGTTCCTCTTCACCAGCACCATGCTCGTGCACCGCCCGACGCGCCCCGGCGAGCCGATCCACGAAGACTCCGCCACCGCGCCGACGTGGGACTACCCGGCTTCGAAGCTGCGCACCGAGAGCGTGCTGCACAAGCATCACGGCGACATCCGCCTGCTCATCCTGCGCGTCGCCGGCGTCTACACCGACCGATGCGACTCGATCCCCATCGCGCAGCAGATCAAGCGCATCCACGAGCGGCAGATGACCAGCCGCGTCTTCCCCGGCGACGCGCATCATGGGCAGGCGTGGGTGCACCTGGAGGACCTGGTCGACGCGATGGAGCGTGGCGTGGATCGGCGCACGAGCCTGCCGGCCGAGCTGACGATCCTCATCGGCGAGCCGGAGGTGCTGAGCTACGAGCAGATGCAGCGCGTGCTGGGCAAGCTGATCCACGGCCGGCAGTGGCCGACGCACCGCATCCCGAAGGTCGTCGCCAAGACGGGGGCGTGGGTGCAGAACCGGCTGGGGGCGGGCGAGTTCATCAAGCCCTGGATGATCGACTTCGCCGACGATCACTACGAGCTGGACATCTCGCGGGCGAGGCTGGTGCTGGACTGGGAGCCGAAGCGCCGCTTGCGCGACACGCTGAAGCTGATGGTCGCGTCGCTGAAGGCGGCCCCGGCGGCGTGGTACGAGGCGCACGGGTTCCGGCTGCCGGCGCGGCGGGAGGCGGGGTAGGGGCAGGGGGCAGTTGGATTGGATGAGGCGCGTGTCAGGGGTCGCCCTTGGGCGACGCGGGCCCTCGAGTGATCAAGGCGCCAGACGCCGCGTGCGGGGTGCCACTGGAGGATTTCTCACGCAAGCGAGCGAACGGTGTGTTTGGGGTGCCACACACGTTCTCAGGTGACTGAGCCCATCAGTTGGACCATGGGCAGGAGGAGGGAATAGATCATGAAAAGGATGAGCAGGCCCATCAGGCCGAGGATGCCCACGCGGATAAGCACATTGATCAACTTGGGTATGAACACCGAGATGGCGGCATGGCCGACAAGAATCAACCCGAGCCATACCCCGGTCAGCGGCAAGGCCCAATTGCCTTGCTGGATGAGCGCAACCGTGATCCAAGGCAACTCGGTGTCGAAGTCGGCGAAGATGGCGGTAAAGCGCGGGATCACGAACCAGGCAAAGACGGCGGTGCAGCCGACGAACACCGTGGCCATGACCCCGGCGACCAGCACGCGGAACAGGACGCCGGGCCGCTTTGTGCCGTCGCCGTTCGCGGGGACGCTGGGAGAGGAGACGGCGGTCATGGCTGGGCTCCCGGGTTGTTAGCTTGATTGTAACAGCAACGGCGCCCGATCCAACGCAACATTCGGCAGATCCCGACCTTCGCTCGCGGACTCGCTCAGGTCGGGCGTTAACAACTCGCGTCCGTTACTGCTGCCCTCTGAAGTCTGCCCCCTGCCCCCTAGTGTAGGCCGCCACAAGTAGTGTTCTGTAACGCTCGATTCTGCCGATCAACAGGTATGCGAAGAGCCACGCCCATCTCGTTGACCGAAGCCGAACGCCGCAACCTTGAGCAGCTCAGCCGTGGCCGACGCGTTGCCGTCCGCCTGGCCGAACGCGCGAAGATCGTGTTGTTGGCCAACGATGGCCTGGAGAATTTGCAGATCGCCGCGAAGCTGAGCATCTCGCGTCCCAAGGCCAGGCGGTGGCGCGATCGCTACGCCAGGCTCGGCCTCGCGGGCATCGAGAAGGACGCGCCGCGCCCCGGTCGCAACCGCAGCATCGACGACGAGCAACGCACCGTGATCGTGCGCAAGACACTGCACGAGAAGCCTGAGGGCCAGACGCACTGGAGTCGATCGACGATGGCCAAGGCCAGCGGTGTCAGCGATTCGACCGTTGGGCGCATCTGGCGTGAGCACGGGCTCAAACCGCACCTGGTCGAGACATTCAAGCTCTCCAACGATCCGAAGTTCGTGGAGAAGCTCAAGGACATCGTCGGCCTGTATGTGTCGCCGCCGGAACATGCTGTGGTGCTTTCGTGCGATGAGAAGAGCCAGATCCAGGCGCTTGATCGCACGCAGCCGGGGTTGCCGATCAAGCCCGGCCGATGCGGCACGATGACGCACGACTACAAGCGCAACGGCACGACGTCGCTGTTCGCGGCGCTGAACGTACTCGACGGCACGATCCTGAGCGCGTGCATGCCGCGGCATCGCCACCAAGAGTGGCTGAAGTTCCTGAAGCTGATCAACTCGAAAGTGGATTCGGACAAGGCGGTTCACGTGATCTGCGACAACTACGCGACGCACAAGCACCCGAAGGTGCAGGCCTGGCATCGGCGTCATCCGCGATTCCACTTTCACTTCACGCCGACGGGCGCGTCATGGCTGAACATGGTGGAGCGGTTCTTCCGCGACCTGAGCGAGAAGGCGCTCAAGCGAGGCAGTTTCTACAACGTGGACGACCTCGTCGGTGCCATCGACGAGTACATCAACCAGCACAACGAGGCGCCCAAGCCGTTCGTCTGGACCGCGTCGGCCAACGACATCCTGGCCAAGGTCAAGCGGGCGCGGACGGCGCTGAATAAGGCATAGACTGTTTGGCGGGGACCACTAG
>SKPT01000649.1 GCA_007119405.1 Phycisphaeraceae bacterium | reverse complement strand
CGTAGACCTGCAGCAGCCGCACGTGCCGTCGGGCCTGGTCCACGGCCTGCTAGTAGCGGTTCTAGTTTTCGAAGAGCACATCCAGCAACTGGTAGTAGGTCAGGGCGCCGATCCAGTCGGCGTCGGCCTCGGCGTTGTCGGCGGCGGCCTCGACCTGCCGCACGAGCTCGCGGACCTTCTCGTCGCGCAGCACGTCGCGCTTGTTGCGGGCCTGGCGATGGGCGTCGATCGCGGCGACGAGGGCGCGCTCGAGCCGGTCGGCCTCGAGCTCCTCGGCCAGGGTCTGCATCGCCTGCTCGTACGCCTCCTGGCGCTGGGCCTGGCGGCGCGACTCGTTGGCCTCGTAGCGCTCCAGCGAGCGCAGCAGCGGCTCGGCGGGCTCGTCGGCCTGGTCGCGCAGGACCTGAAGCAGGTCGAGGAAGCGGCCCTGCTCGGCGAGCGAGGAGAGGCGGTCGGCGGAGACGTCCGCCCGGGCGGCCGGTGCCGGCGGGGCCGACCCCGCCGCCAGCAGCAGCAGGCACAGGCAGGCCGTTGTCACCACACGCATTTGCCGACGATCACTCATGGCCTTGGATCCCATCACGGTTCAGATGCCACTGCTGGTACCGCATGGCGGCGGCAGTGGTTCGGGGCAGCGCTAGGCCGACTCCTTCTTGGCGACGCGCAGCTCGGCGAGCGAGGCGTCGCCGTCGACGGCGTCGGCATCGATGACGTAGCGGGCGCCGTCGTTGTCGAGCTCGGGCAGCTCGTACATGAGCTCGAGCATGAGCTCCTCCATGACGCTGCGCAGGGCGCGGGCGCCGGTGTCGCGGCCCAGGGCCTTGGTCGCGAGCCTGGCCAGGGCGTCGTCGGTGAAATCGAGCTCGGCGCCTTCCATGGCGAAGAAGTGCTGATACTGCTTGATCAGCGCGTTTTTGGGTTCGGTGAGGATCTGGATGAGCGAGTCGACGGTCAGCGGGGCGAGCGCGGTGACGACGGGGAGGCGGCCGATGAGCTCGGGGATCATGCCGTACTCGGTGAGGTCTTCGGGGGTGACCTGGAGCAGGGGCGAGTCTTCGCCGGTGGCGTGGCCGGGGGCGAGCTTGGGCTGGTTCTCGGAGGCGAAGCCGATGGACTTGCGGCCGAGGCGTCTGCGGATGAGGTCTTCAAGGCCGACGAATGTGCCGGCGCAGATGAAGAGGATGTTGCTGGTGTCGAGCTGGATGTACTGCTGCTCGGGGTGCTTGCGTCCGCCCTGGGGGGGGACGTTGGCGACGGTGCCTTCGAGCATCTTCAGGAGGCCCTGCTGGACGCCTTCGCCGGAGACGTCGCGGGTGATGGAGACGTTCTGGGAGGTTTTGCCGATCTTGTCGATCTCATCGATGTAGATGATGCCGCGCTGGGCGGATTCGAGGTCGTAGTCGGCGGCCTGGAGGAGCTTGAGCAGGAGGTTCTCGACGTCCTCGCCGACGTAGCCGGCCTCGGTGAGGGTGGTGGCGTCGCCGATGGCGAAGGGGACGTTGAGGGTGCGTGCGAGGGTGCGGGCGAGCAGGGTCTTGCCGCTGCCGGTGGGCCCGATGAGCAGGACGTTGGACTTGTCGAGCTCCAGGGCGGTGTCCTTCTCCTCCTTTTCGAGGGAGGAGAGGCGTTTGTAGTGGTTGTGCACCGCCACGGACAGGGCGCGTTTGGCCATTTCCTGGCCGATGACGTACTGGTCGAGGAACTCCTTGAGCTGTCGCGGGGTGGGGATGGTGCCGAAGCTGGGCCGGCCGGCGTGGACGCGTCGGCGTTCCTGTCGGAAGATGTTCTGGCACAGGTCGGTGCAGTTGGCGCAGATGTAGACGTCGTTGGGCCCTTCGACCATGGGCCCAACTTCGCGTGAGCTTTTTCCGCAGAAGGAGCAGGTGGTGACGCGTCGGCCCTTGAAGCCGCCGCCGGAGCCGCCGCCGCCGCCGGGTCCGCCGTCCGCGCCGCCTCCGCTGCCTGCTGTGCTCCTGCCGCCCTTGGTGCCGCTTTTCTGACTGGCCATTGGTGATCCTGGATTGGCTCGCGTTGCTGCCGCGTCCGCGCCGTGGCGCCCGCCAACGACAGATCGTCCAGATTCCGGGGCTGCTTGACGGCCCGGGCTGGGGTGGTGGGCGCACGCTCCATGATAGTCGATGGTCGGGCGATGGGGGACACCCGCAGGCTGGTTTTTTGGGCTTGCCCAGGCGGGCGGGCCGCCTCAGGCCGCAAAATCGCGCCATGCGGGCGCGGGAGCGCGAGCCGGGGCTGGCTCAGCCCTGGCCGTTCTCGCTCCTGCGCTGCTGGATCTTTCTGGCCAGCGAGTCCTTGACGGCGGCGAACTCCTCGTCGGAGAGCTCGCCGGCCTCGTGCAGCCTTCGCATCTTCTCGAGCGAGACGCCGTGGTCCACGCCCTGGCTGGACCCGCCCAGCAGGGCCCGGCGCAGGAACACGCCGACGATGACGATGAAGATCAGGGCCACGGCGAGCAGGGCGGCGGCGAGGATGATGCGCCCCGGCGCCCAGGCGAGGGTGGGGGACAGGCTCGCGATGGTTGCGGCAAGGCAGGTCATGGCGTGGGTCGCGCGATGCGGGCGTCGGCTGGCCGGGGCCGGGCCGCGGTCATTGCTCGGGCGGCTTGTCCCGGATCTGGGCCTTTTCGAGGATGGCGTCGAGGGTCTTGTCCTCGCGGAGCTGGAGGAACATCTGCTCGAGCTGGCCGCGGGCCTGCAACTCCTGGCGGAGCTTCTCGGGGCGCCGGCCCTGGCGCATGGCCATCATGGCGATGCGGCTGTTGATCTCGCTCTCGCTGACCTCGATGTTCAGGTCCTTGGCGGCCTGGTCCATGATGAAAAAGAGCTTGAGCTCGCGCTGGGCTTCGGCCTCGGAGCCGGCGCGCAGCTCGGCGATCTCCTGCTCGATCTCGTGCTCGCTCTTGCCCTGATAGGCCAGCTCCATGCGGCGGCGCGAGAGCACGCGCTCGGTCTGGCGTGAGGTCAGGCCCTCGGGCAGCTCCAGCTCGACCTTGTCGACGAGCTGGTCGGCGATCTGCTTGTGCATGGCCTGGGTCTGCTCCTGCTGGGCGCGCTGCTCGAGCATCTCGCGCACGCGTTTGCGCAGGTCGTCCTCGGACTCCAGGCCCATCTGCTGGACGAGGTCCTGAAGGGGCGCGGGCTCGATGCGCTCGATGGCGGTGATGGTCAGGCGGATGGTGATGGGCTGGCCCTTGATGCGCTCGTCCTCGTGGCCGGCGGGCCCGGTGGTGGAGATGACCTCCTCGTGGCCGACGCTCTTGCCGGTGAGGCGCTTGCCCAGGTCGTCGACGAGGATGCCGGCGACGTGGCCGCGGAAGTCGCGCGACTCGCCGGCGACCCAGACGTGGGCGCCGCTCTGCTCGAGCAGGGGCTCGGCGTCGTCGGCGCCGGCGTGGACCTTGACGTCGGCGATGACGAAGTCGTCGGCCTGGACGGGCTCGCCCTCGACGTGCCGGGGCTGGCCCATGCGCTCGCGGACGCGGTCGATCTCCTTCTGCACGTCGTCGTCGGTGACGGCGGCGGCGGGTTTCTCGATCGTCAGCTTGTCGAAGGCGGGCAGGGCGACGTCGGGGGCGACCTCGACCTCGACCTCGAAGGCGAGCGGGCCGGACTCGGGCAGCTCGATGCTCTCGACGTCCTTGACGTCGGGCTCGCCGATGACGGCCAGGGACTGGTCCTCGATGGCCTGGGTGTAGGCTTCGGAGAGGAGCTGGCCCTTGACGTCGTCGCGGACGGCGTCGCCGAAGCGGCGCTCGATGAGTCGGCGGGGGGCGCGGCCGCGGCGGAACCCGGGCAGGGCGGCCTCGTCGCGCAGCCGGCCGTAGGCCTCCTCGATCTTGCCGTTGATGCGGGACTCGGGCAGTTCGATGGTGAGCTTCTTGCGCGCCGGTCCGACGTCCTGGACCTTGACGTTCTGCTCGGGCTTTTCCTCGGCGGCCGGGGCCTGGGCGTCGGGGGCCGTGGGGTCGGTGGGGGGCTCGGGTGTGGCGGAGGCCATGGGCCGGGGCTCCTGGTCGGATGGTAGGCGGTTGCGGGGCGTGGGAGGTGGTGTGGTTCCTGCCGACCCACGCCTGGCGCGGCGCCCGCGGCCGTGCCGGTACCTCGACAGGAAGGGTGGTATTATCGCGACCTGCCGGGCGGCGTCAACGTGGGGGAGTTGGCTGGCGGTGGTTTTGTGGGTGTGCACCTGAAAAAGGGAGCGGGTGCCATCTATGAGCAAGCCGTTGTCAAGCGGGCGGCGTGGCGGGGGAGCGGGTTCGGTCCAACCATCTATCCGGCGTCATCCGAAGACGCGCCATATGAATCCGATTGCGGGGCCG
>SKPT01000039.1 GCA_007119405.1 Phycisphaeraceae bacterium | reverse complement strand
GGCATGGCCTGGGTGCAGCCGCGGGCGATCGCGGCCGCCGCGTCGTCGGCGGCCAGGGCTTCCTTGAAGCTGTCGGGGGCGATGAGGATGTGCATCGCGGCAGGGCCTTCCAATGCGCCCGCTTCCTGGAGCGCCTTCAATCCATTCGTAGCGGGTGCCACGGCCAAGGCCGTCCTCGGCCTTGGCCGTGTCGGACGGCATCATGGGTCCGCAACACCAATTCGCACTGACAAGCTCCGCGGACTCCGCTTGTCAGTGGCACCCAAGCCGCTACGAATGGACTGAAGGCGCGTTAAGCTCAAGGAGCCCTGGTTTCAGACGGGCAAGCTTATCGTTGCCGACGGTAGCCGGTTCCTCGGATCGTCGCCACCATCGCTGGCGGATGATAGTTGTGGCGGGCGACCCCGTCCAACGGGGTGCGTCGGCCCTGGGCGTCGACGTGCGCCCAGTTGGCGGCTCAACGTCGACGATCGCCTCCGTCCGCGGTCCATAGGATCGCGAACATGAAGACCATCCACGCCATCGCGCTCGCCCAGGCATGACATCTGAGCGACTGCGAGCCGATGATGATGATGATGCGATCTACTCGTGGCGCAGCGCATCGATCGGATCGAGGCGCGCCGCCTTGATGGCGGGGAACATGCCGAAGCTGAGGCCCACGCCCACGGCGAAGCTCAGCGACAGGGCGACCGCCCAGAGCGGGATCGCCGCCTGGTCCATGCGCGCCGCGGGCACGCTGGCCATCGCCGAGGTGATGGCCTGCCCCACGGCCAGGCCGATCAACCCGCCGATGAGGCAGATGATCACCGCCTCGACGAGGAATTGCATGAGGATGGCCGCGGGCGGGGCGCCCACCGCCTTGCGCAGGCCGATCTCCCGCGTGCGCTCGGACACGGACACGAGCATGATGTTCATGATCCCCACCCCGCCGACGAGCAGGCTGATGCTGACAATGCCGCCGGCGATCAGGGTGATCGCCATCGCGAGGGTGTTGAACTGCTGGAGGTACTGCTCGATGGCCTCGAGGCGCACGTCGTCGGCCTGGTGGTAGGCGCGCTGCCGGCTGTGGCGAAAGAAGAAGCGCAGTTCGGCGCGGGCGGCCTCGGCGACGTGCGGCGAGTGGCTGGTCGCGATGCCCCACACGCCGCCGCTGTCCCGGCCGTGACGCTCCCAGGCGGAACGGAACGGCACGAACAGCTCATACGTCGGCGCGCCGCCGATGCCGAACATCGCCGACTCGACGCGCGGCTCGACGACGCCCACGATGGTGTGCGGCCGATCGCCGATGCGCACGGTCAGCCCGATGCAGTTGCGCGGCAGGCGCAGGGCATCGCGCACCGCCGGCGTGACGAGACACACGTCGCGGGCCTGCTCGTTGTCGATGAGCTGGAACGGCCGGCCCTCGGTGACGACGCGGTTCTCGATCCGGTGCCAGCTCGGCTCGATGCCGGTGATGCGGGCATCGACCGCCTCGCCGCCATACTCGACGCGCCGGCTGTAGCCGAGCATGCGCGTGAACGCCGAGACACTCGGGCAGTGCTCGAGCAGGCCGTCGAAGTTCTCCGGCATCAGGCGGATGTCGCGCCAGGTGCGGTCGCCGGCCGGGTGCCATTGGGCGGTGATGAAGATCTTGTTGGTGCCCAGGGCCTCGAACTCGCGCAGCACGGTGGTGCGCAGGCCGGTCAGCGCCGCGACCACCGCCGCCACCGAGGCCACGCCGATGATGATGCCCAGCATCGTCAGCAGCGAGCGCATCTTGTTGGCGCGAATCTGCCCCAGCGCCAGGCCAACGCTCTGGCCCAGCACGGCCGACAACCCCAGCGGCGGTCGCAGGGCTCGCAGTCGGCTCATCGCGCCGCTCCGGTCATGGCGTCGTCGGCGACGCGGCCGTCGGTCATGTGAATCCTCCGCCGGGCGTGAGCGGCAACGTCCTGCTCGTGCGTGACGATCACGATCGTCTGGCCCTGGCGGTGCAGCTCGTCGAACAGCGCGAGAATCTCGGTGCTCGTGCGACTGTCGAGATTGCCCGTCGGCTCGTCGGCGAGCAGGATGCTCGGCTCCACGACCAGCGCCCGGGCGATCGCCACCCGCTGCTTCTGCCCGCCTGAGAGCTGGTTGGGACGGTGCCGGGCGCGATCCGCCAGGCCCACGCGCTCAAGCGCGGCGGTCGCCCGCCGCCGACGCTCACGCCGGCTCACCGCGGGGCTGTAGATCAGCGGCAGCTCGACGTTTTGCAGCGCCGTCTGCCTGGGCAGCAGCTCGAAGGCCTGGAACACGAAGCCGATCTGCTCGTTGCGCACGCGCGCCATCGCGGTGGCCGACATGCGGTTGGTCAACCGCCCGGCGAGCGTGTAAGTGCCTGCCGTCGGGCGATCCAGGCACCCCAGGATGTTCATGAGCGTGCTCTTGCCCGAGCCCGACGCGCCCATGATGGCGACGTACTCGTTGTCCGCGATGCGCAGGCTTACGCCGTCGAGCGCGCGGATGGTCTCGGCGCCGAGGCGGTAATGACGATGCACGTCGGCGAGCTCGATGGGCGGGGGCGCGGGGCTCATGGCGAGGCGTCGTCCTGGGGCTCGTCGCGCAGCGGCATGTCGTGAGCAATCCGCTCGAGCAGGCGATACGGGCCGACGATGATCCGCTCGCCCACGTCCAGCCCGGCGCGGATGATCGTATGTGTCGCGTCGCTGGGCCCGACGCTGACGGGCGTGGCCACCGCTCGGCCGTCGATCAGGCGATACACGACCGGTGTGACGGTGCGCAGCGTGTCGACGTGCGGGTTGCCCTGGCGCAGGTGGCGTGGCAGGTCATCGATGGATTCCCCGATGACGGCTTGGCTGGGCACCGCCAGCACGCTCTCGTGCTGCCGCGTCTGGATCGTCACGTTGGCCGAGAGCCCCAGCGGCATGCGCCGCTCGCCGGGCTCGAGCAGCCTTACCGCCACCTCGAAGTAGCGGCCGCCGTCGCCGCCCGTGCTGTGCGCCAGCGCCACCGCCTCGACCTCGCCGGCGAACTGCCGGTCAGCCAATCCGGGGATCTCCACGCTCGCCGGTTGCCCGGGCTCGACGCGGCTGACATCCTGTTCGCTGACCTGGGCCACGACGAGCATCGTGGAAAAGTCCGCCACCTCCAGGATCACGGTGCCCGGGTTGTTCATGGTGCCGGTGACGGCGATCTCGCCCACCTTGGCGTTGACACGCGTGACCACGCCGTCGATGGGCGAGTGGATCGTGGCGTAGCTGAGGTTGTCACGCGCCCGGGCGACCTCGGCCTCGGCGGCGTCGAGGTTGTGCTCGAGCACCGCCAGCGCCAGCTCGTCCGCCCGCAGCGATTGTCGCTCCGCCGCCAGCGACGCCTCCAGCTCCGCCACACGCGCCGCGGCCTGGTCCACCACCGCCTGGCTGGCGTGGCCCGAGGAGCGCAGCCCCTGCTGACGATCGAGGTTCAGCCGCGCCTCGACCAGCGACGCCTCGATGCCCACGATGCGCTCGCGTCGGCTGGCGATCTGCGCCTCGTTGACGCCGACCTGCGCCTGCTGTGCCGCCCGCGCCGCCTCGGCCGAGCGCAACGCCGCCTCCAGCTCCGTCGCATCCAGCCGCACCAGCAGCGAGGGCTCGCGCGGTGGATCCGCCCCGGGATCGCCCCGTGTCACCGACGCCCCGGCCCGATGCGGCAGCTCGGCGATCCGGGCCGAGACCCGCGCGCTGATCGACACACGCTCCTGCGCCTCGACCCGACCCGGCGCCGTCGCCACCTCCACCAGATCGCCCGGCTCCACCGTCAGCGTCCACGCCGACCCCGGCCCCACGCCCTCACCGCCGCCGGCCAACCACCACCACAGCCCGCCTGCCGCCAGCGCCGCAGCAAGGACGATACTCGTCAAGGCAAAGGAAAACGCTCGCACCAAGCCTGCCCCGATCTGCCAGCAGCCACCGCGGCCGACGCCCCACCACTATAACGCCGCCGCTGCAAGGCACACGGTGGCTGAGTTCGATGGTCTGCGGTGCGCCCGGAGCGGGCCGAGCCGCCCGCGGCGCGGTTGGTTTCGGCACCATGCTCCGTCGCCTGCGACGAGCCTTCCCCCGCCGAGCCGGTCGTGTTACCCTTCCGGTGGGCCAGGCCGGCAACGCGCTGGCGAACGACGACCAGGGAGCCCCGGCGTATGAAAACCTCCATCCTCAATCGTGTTGGGTTGCGATCGATGCTCGGCGGGTTGACGTCATGCAGCATCCTGGCGCTGGCGACGGTGTTGCTGATCGGCGGCGCGATGGTGGCGGGGGCGGCGGGGGCAACCACCTACTACGTCGACTACGAAGGCGGCGACGACAGCCATGACGGCCT
>SKPT01000042.1 GCA_007119405.1 Phycisphaeraceae bacterium | reverse complement strand
GGGTTTCGCTGCGCTCTACCCACCCTACAACCGAGGTTCACGGCGTTGGGTGCCCCTGACAAGCGGAGTCCGCGGAGCTTGTCAGGGCGAATCGCCAAGAAGCGCTGACAAGGCTGGGGACGGCCTTGTCAGTGGCATCCGACGCCCGGGGCCGGCCATGGCCGCGGCGATGCGATATGATGGCAGAGCTGCCGGGCGGGCAGCGGTGCATGGAACAGGTCGAGTTGGAGTTGGTCATGGCTGAGATTGAGCCCATCGTGCCGGCGACGGAGGCGATTCCCACACAGATTTTCCCCGACGCCGCCGAGGCCAGCCGCACGGTGGCCCGGCAGATCGCCGATTTGATCCGCGCCAAGGCGAAGGCGGGCGAAAAGTGCGTGCTGGGTCTGGCGACGGGCTCGACGCCGACGCGGGTGTACGACGAGCTGGTGCGCATGCACCGGGAGGAGGGGCTGTCGTTCGCGAACGTGGTGACGTTCAACCTCGACGAGTACTACCCGATGCAGCCCAACGAGCTGCAAAGTTATGTCCGCTTCATGCGCGAGCACCTGTTCGACCACGTGGACATCCCTGACGAAAACGTGCACATCCCCGACGGCACGCTGCCGCCGGAGCGCATCGCGGAGTATTGCCGCGAGTACGAGCGGGCGATCGAGCGGGCCGGCGGCATCGACCTGCAGTTGCTGGGCATCGGCCGGACGGGTCACATCGGCTTCAACGAGCCGGGCTCGCATCGCTCCAGCCGGACGCGCCTGATCGCGATGGACATGATCACGCGACGGGACGCGGCGAGCGACTTTTTCGGCGAGGAGAACGTGCCGCGCCGGGCGATCACGATGGGCGTGGCGACGATCCTGGACGCGAAGAAGGTCGTGCTGATGGCCTTCGGCGAGCACAAGGCCGGGGTCGTGCGCGAGGCGGTGGAGGGCCCGGTCACGCCGTCGGTGGCGGCGTCGTTTCTCCAGGAGCACGACGACGCGCTGGTGGTGCTCGACGAGGCCGCCGCGGCGGAGCTGACGCGCTACCGCTGCCCGTGGATCCTCGGCTCGATTGAGTGGACGCCGCGGCGGATCCGCCAGGCGGTGATCTGGCTGGCGCACCAGGTGGACAAGCCGATCCTCAAGCTCACCGACGAGCACTACAACGAGCATCATCTGCAGGACCTGCTCGCGGCGCACGGGCCGGCCTACAACATCAACGTCGAGGTGTTCCGGGCGTTGCAGCGGACGATCACCGGCTGGCCGGGCGGCAAGCCGGCCAGCGAGCGGCAGCCGGGCGACATTGCCGGCGAGCACGACGACATCTTCCCCAAGCGGGCGCTGATCTTCTCGCCGCACCCGGACGACGACGTGATCTCGATGGGCGGGACGCTGATCCGCCTGGCCGACCAGGGCCACGAGGTGCACGTGGCGTACCAGACCTCGGGCAACATCGCGGTGTTCGACCACGACGCGCTGCGCTTCGTGGACTTCGCCGCCGATTTCAACGAGCTTTTCGGCATCGACCCGGCGTCGTCGACGAAGCTGGAGCGGACGATCGAGGACGGCCTGCGCAACAAGCAGCCCGGCGAGGTCGACCCGCCGGAGGTGCAGAAGCTCAAGGCGTTGATCCGGCGGGGCGAGGCGCGGGCGGCGGGGCGTTACTGCGGGGTGCCGATGCAGAACCTGCACTTCCTGGACATGCCCTTTTACGAGACCGGGCGCGTGCGCAAGAACCCGCTGGGCGAGGCCGACGTGCGGATCGTGATGGAGCTGCTCGAGCGGATCAAGCCGCACCAGATTTATGCCGCCGGCGACCTGACCGACCCGCACGGCACGCATCGCACCTGCCTGGAGGCGGTGCTCGAGGCGGTCAAGCGCGTGTCGGATCAGCCGTGGTTCGCGGACACGGAGCTGTGGCTGTACCGCGGGGCGTGGCAGGAGTGGGACCCGGAGCAGGTGGACATGGCGGTGCCGCTGAGCCCGCAGGAGCTGGCGCGCAAGCGCAACGCGATCTTCAAGCACGAGTCCCAGAAGGACAGCGCCCCGTTCCCGGGCGGCGACCAGCGCGAGTTCTGGGAGCGGGCCGAGCAGCGCAACCGCAAGTTCGCCCAGCTCTGGGATCGGCTGGGGCTGCCGGAGTACGAGGCGATCGAGGCGTTCGTGCGCTGGCGGCCGGAGCTGGCGCCGAGCAAAGGCGGGGCGTCGAAGCAGCGCCAGGCGGTGGCGACGGGGTGAGCCGCGCAATGCCGGGCTGGCCCCGCGATCGGCGGCGAGGCGCGCTCAGCCGGCGGCGGGGGCGAAGGCGTCGAGAAACTCGCTCAGCCGCAGCGCCGTCGGTGTGACCCGTTGCAGCATCTCGCGCCGGCTGTTGGCCGCCTCGACCGGGGTCAGCCCCATCAACCGCACGTCGCGCAGCAGGCGCTCGATCACCACGAAGTCCCGGCCGGCCTGATCGTCGCGGCGGCGCAGGTGCTCGCCGAAGGCCGCGGCGTCGTAATCGCCCGCGTCCTCGATGAACGTCAGCAGCGCATCCTCAAAGCTGGCGCGGATCTGCTCGTAGCGCCCGCTGGCCGGGTCGTCCGGGTCCTCCAGGAAGGCGGTGCGGTAGTTCTCCAGCGCCCGCCTGAGCGTCGTCGGATCCAGGCGATGCACCGTGACGCGATATTCGTGGTCGTCCAGGCCCTCGGGCACGTCGCGGAAGAGCACCGGCGGGTGGCGGACGTCCTGGCGGTCGAGCTGGCGCGGCACCAGGCCCATGAGCACGAGGATCTCGTTGTCCGCCTCGGTCAGCTCCACCTGCTCCGTCTCCGGCGCCTCGGGCTCGTCGGCCTCCTCGCGATGGGTGTCGAAGATGCTGGCGATCAGCTCGCGCACGTCGATCGTCACCGCCCGGGCCACGCGCAACTGCGTCGAGAGCTCGAACTTGGGCTCATGGATCACCGGGTCGACGACGATGTCCGCCAGGCTCGTGGCGGCGAGCACCGGCCGGGGATTGGCGACCGGCAGCACGGTCACGTCGGTGGCGTGGATCATCACGCGCCCGGCGGGGCTCTGGAGGAACGGCGGCTGGGCGGCGTTGACCAGGAACAGCTCCGGCGTGTCGATCCGCACGCCGTCGACCTGGTCGATCGGGTCGCCGAGGTGGTTGACGGGCCCGGCCAGGCCGGTCGGGGCGTAGATCGGCGCGAGGCTCGTGGCCGAGCCGCCCTGGGCGGAGACGGTGGCGGTGGGCTGGTCGCTGGTCTCGATGACGGTGACGCGGCCGGCCGCGTTGACGAGGAAGCTGCCGTTGGGCACGGCCACGCCGCCGAAGCTGATGTCGCCCGTGCCGGCGATGGCGTCGGTGGCCGAGTCGAGGATGAGCGAGCCCGGGGTATCGTCGCGGAAGCCGATGGTGTCAGCCGCGCTGATGGTGATGTTGCCGCCGCGGCTGAGCAGCAGCACGTCGCCGGCCTGGGTCTTGAAGATCGAGGGCAGCAGCCCGCTGTCGATCACGAGCGTGCCGCCGGCCTCGATGGTGATGTCGCCGCCGCGGCTGTCCAGCACGCTCTCGATGTTGACGGTCTGCCCGACGTAGCGCTGGCCGCTGCCGCCGACGGTGTCGACGTTGCGGAGGTTCACCGCGCCGTCGGGGTTGATCAGCTCGAAGCCGCCGCCGGCGCCCGCCCCGACGCCGACGGGGAAGTCGTCGGCGGCGACGGCCTGGGCGAAGCGCGTCTGGCCTTCGAGCGTGCCGACGGTGAAGCTGCCGCCGGCGGGCACCTCGAGCTCGCGCACGGTGACGGTCGACCAGGGCTCGGTGGTGTCGGCGGTCATGCCGGTCTCGAAGCTGACGTGGCGGACGAACTGCTGGCCCTGGATGATGAGTTGGCCCTGCTCGGGCTGGCCGGAGCCGGGGCGCTGGTTCGCGCCCCAGCCGAGGCTGGCGGTGCGGTTGCCGCGCTCGTCCTGCTCGGCGCCGCCGGGGCCGGCGAAGTCACCCCCGCCGCCGGTGCCCGCGCCGAAGCGCAGGCTGTCGATCATCTGCGAGTCGCCGGCGATCTGGAGGTTGAAGTTGCGCCCCGCCAGGGCGGTGACGTGCGTCTCGTTGATCGTGCTGGCGAGCATGAGCGGCTCGGCCTCGCCGACGTCGCCCGCGGCGTAAACGCCCGAGACGTCCGTCGCGCCGCTGAGCTCCATGTCGCCGCTGGTGCGCGCCGCCGCCAGGCGCAGGGCGCCGGGCTGGACTTCGTCGCCGGCAAGATCCGCAAGCGGTGTGCCGCCGGCGCCGTCCGTGGCGAAGGTGCGCACCACCACGTCGCCGTCGACGGCCGGGCTCACGCCCGGGCGCGGGGCGAAGGCCGTCTGCTCGACGCCGCCGGCCTGCG
>SKPT01000306.1 GCA_007119405.1 Phycisphaeraceae bacterium | reverse complement strand
GGGGAGTCGGGGAAGTCGGCGACGGCATTGAAGTCGCGGAAGCCGAGGCGGGCGCCGCTCATCCCTCGGCATCCCTGACTCCCCTGACTTCCCCGACTCCCCCGACTTGCTTCCCCTATCCCGCCAGCGCCCGATACAGCATGTTCCCCGCCGCCGCCGCCGCGCCGAGGTACATGACCGCGACAAAGGGCTTTTCCGGGATCCGCTTGTGCATCCACAGCCCCAGCCACACGCCGACGGGGATCAGCGGAAGCGTCCACAGCCCCGCCCACAGCGTCGAGGGGTTGATCAGCCCCATGCCGAAGTAGGTCGGCAGCTTGGCCACGTTGACGATCAGAAAAAACAGCACCATCGTGCCCACCAGCAGCCGCTTCTCCATCCGCTGCTCGAGCAGGTAGATCGAGACGATCGGCCCGGCGGAGTGGGCGATCGTCGAGGTCAGCCCCGCGACCAGCCCCGTGCTGTGCCCGCCCACGGGCCCGGGCGGGATGCGCGGCACGCTGCCGCCGAGCAGCCGATAGCACTGCACCGCCACGAAGAACAGGCAGATCGAGCCCACCATCAGGTTCAGCGCGAACGTCAGCAGCCCGCGCTCCTGCAGCGCGAGCATCACGGCCGTGCCCGCGACGATGCCCGTGATCCCGCCGACGAGCAGCCACTTCAGGTGCGGCCCGGACTGGTGCCGGAAGTGCGCCGCGTTGGCGAACAGGTCCGCGGCGATCAGCAGCGGCAGCAGCACGCCGATCGCCCGCTCCGGCGGCATCGCGGCCGCGGTCAGCGGCACCGCCACGATCGCCACCCCCCCGCCAAAACCCGCCTTGGCGATGCCGATGATCAGCACCGCCGCGCCGAGCGCGGCCAGGGACCAGAGTGTCGCGTCTTCAGGCAGGGGCATGGCGGTGCGGCAAAAATGCAGAATGCAGAAATCAAGGCATGCAGTTGAGACAATACTACCGGGAGCGTCCGGCTTCTGCATTCATCATTCTGCATTCACGTCAGATACGTGTACCCCTTCAGCCCCTCCTCGTAGAACCGCCGCAGCACCCGCGCCTCCTCCAGCGTCAGGCGGCGCTGGCGCAGGGCGTGCTCGACGCTCTGGCGAAACGAGCGGCGCAGCTCGGCCGGGGTGTACTGCACGTATTGCAGCACGTCGCTGACGCTGTCGCCCTCGATGATCTCGTCGACGCTCACCTCGCCCGCTTCGTCCAGCGACACGTGCACCGCGTTGGTGTCGCCAAAGAGATTGTGCAGATCGCCCAGGATCTCCTGGTACGCCCCGACGAGAAACGCGCCGAGATAATAAGGCTTGCCCTCGTAGGGGTGCAGCTCCAGCACGGGCTTCGTCTCGTGCTGGCCCAGGAACTGGTCGATCCGGCCGTCCGAGTCGCAGGTGATGTCCGCCAGCACGCCCCGGCAGGTCGGCTTATCGTCCAGGCGGTGGATGGGCATGATGGGAAAGATGTGGTCGATCGCCCAGGCGTCGGGCATGGACTGGAAGATCGAGTAGTTGCAGAAGTAGGTGTCCGCGAGCATGGGCTCGAGGCCGTGAAACTCCTCGGGCACGTAGTCCAGCGTCTGGATGATGCGCAGCACCTTGGTGCACACGCCGAAGAACAGGCGCTCGGCCAGGGCCCGCTGCTCGAGCGTGCAGTAGCCGTGGTTGAAGAGGTTGAGCGTCTCGTCGCGGGCGAGCTGGGCATCGTGGTAGCACTCGACGAAGTTCTGCTCGTTCAGCCACTGGTACGACTCGTAGAGCATCTGCACCGGCCGGGGCAGCTTCGTCAGGTCCGCGTCGTCGAGGATGGGCAGCTCGAACCGGTGGAACCCCGACCAGCCCAGGACGTTGAACACCAGCACGCTGTGATACGCCACCATCGCCCGGCCCGACTCGCTGATGATCGTCGGATGCGCAATGCCCGCGGCGTCGCACATCTCGCGCACGTGGTAGACCACGTCGTTGGCGTACTCCTGCAACGAGTAGTTGATGCTCGAGCCCACGCTCGTCTTGGACCCGTCGTAGTCCACGCCCAGCCCGCCGCCGACGTCGATGTACTCGAGCCCGGCCCCGGCCTTGTGCAGCTCGACGTAGACGCGCACCAGCTCGATCAGCGCGTTCTTGATCGAGCGGATGTCGTTGACCTGGCTGCCCAGGTGAAAGTGCACCAGGTTCAGGCAATCCAGCATCCCCGCGTCGCGCAGGGCGTGGACCGCCGCCAGCGTCTCGCTCACGAACAGCCCGAACTTCGACCGCGGCCCGCCCGAGTCCTCCCAGCGCCCCGCGCCCCGGGCGTCGAGCTTGACCCGGATGCCGATGCTCGGCCGCACGTCGTGGAGCTGGGCGTAGCGCATGATCAGCTCCAGCTCGGTGTACTTCTCCACCACGGGGATGACGTTGCGGCCCATCTTGGTCGCGAGGATCACCGCCTCGATGAACTGCGCGTCCTTGAACCCGTTGCAGATGATCGGCGTCTGCTCGTTGTCCACCAGCGCCATGATCGCCAGCAGCTCCGGCTTGGAGCCGGCCTCGAGCCCGAAGCCCAGGTCCGCGCCGATGGCCTGGATCTCCTCGACCACGTGGCGCTGCTGGTTGACCTTGATCGGGTAGACGCAGCGGTAGCCGCCGCGGTACTCGTTCTCCGCGATCGCGTCGCCGAACGCCTTGGCGATCGCCTCCAGACGGTGCTTGAGCATGTTCGTGAACCGGATCAGCAGCGGCGGCTGAAGATCCCGCTGCTGAAGCTCGTCCACGAGCTGCTTCAGGTCGATGCTCCGCTGCGGCCGCTGGTCCGGATGCACCAGCACGTGCCCGGCGTCGCTGATGGCGAAGTACCCCTGCCCCCAGCGCTCGATGCCGTAGAGCTCGGCCGCGTCCGCGACCGACCAGCGGCGCGGGGCCTCCGCCTCGGGCGCGGCAGCAGGGCGATGCTCGGTACGCGTCATGACAGGCTCCCTCGTCAAACCTCGCCCCGAAGAATAGCCACAAATAAACACGAATTAACACAAAAAAAGCCCGACGATCCGGGGCCGCAAGCAGCTTGCCCGCCAGTCTCACAGCAAGCGTTTCTATTCGTGTTTATTCGTGTTCATTCGTGGCTACGCCTTCCCCGGCCCCATCTCGTTGCGCCGCCGCTGGGCCGCGTCCATCTGCTCGCCGCTGGGGCTTTGACCGGTGCGCATCATCTCGACGAAGCAGTCGAACAGGTAGCGGGCGTCATGCGGGCCCGGGGCGGCCTCGGGGTGGTACTGCACCGCCAGCAGCGGCAGGTCGCGATGGCGAAAGCCCTCCAGCGTCCCGTCGTTGAGGTTGATATGCGTCGCCTCGGCTCCGGCACGCTCGAGCGACGCCCGGTCCACCGCGAAGCCATGGTTCTGGCTGGTGATCTCCACCTTCCCCGTGCCCAGGTTCTGCACCGGCTGGTTGCCCCCGCGGTGGCCGAACTTCAGCTTGAACGTCTCGGCCCCCAGCGCCAGGCCCAGGAGCTGATGCCCCAGGCAGATGCCGAACACCGGGAGACGGGCGTGAATGTCGCGCAGCGTGTCGATCGTCGCCGTCACGGCCGCCGGGTCGCCCGGGCCGTTGGACACGAACAGCCCGTCGGGCTTGTGCTCCATGATCTGCTCGGCGGTGGCGTCGTGCGGCAGCACCGTCAACTCGCAGCCGGCGTCGACGAGGTTGCGCAGAATGTTGTGCTTGGCCCCGCAGTCCAGCGCCACGACGCGGTAGCGCTTCGTCGGCGGCGCGGCCTGGCCCTGCAGCGGCGCCCACTCGCCCAGCGCGTCGCTCCACGTGCCCGCGTCATGCCGGCTGACCACCCGCGCCAGGTTCCGACCCGCCATGGCCGGGCTCTTACGCGCCCGGGCGACCAGCTCGGCCTCGTCCACCGACGCGTCGGTGCTGATCACGCCCGGCATCGCCCCGTCCGTGCGCAGCTTGCGCGTCAGCGCCCGCGTGTCCAGCCCCGCGATGCCCGGCACGCCCTGCTCCGCCAGCCAGTCCCCCAGCGCCTTGGTCGCCCGGTGGTTCGACGCCACCGGGCTCAGCTCGCGGATCACGAACCCCCCCGCCTGGATGCGCGTCGACTCCAGGTCTTCCTCGTTGACCCCATAGTTGCCGATCAGCGGGTACGTCATCGTCACGATCTGCCCCGCGTAGGACGGGTCGGTGAGGATCTCCTGGTAGCCCGACAGCGACGTGTTGAAGCACACCTCGCCCTCGACGCTCACGCCCATGGCGCCGAACGCCTGCCCGACGTACACGCTGCCATCGGCCAGCGCGAGGCGGGCGACGGGTGCGTCAGGGTTGGTCGCGGAGGCCGTGGGCATGCTGCTCGGTTGCGTGCTCGTCCCGGG
>SKPT01000462.1 GCA_007119405.1 Phycisphaeraceae bacterium | reverse complement strand
GCCTACCGTTGCGTCGAGCTCGGGGTGCAGATGCTCACCCTGTTCGTGGCCGACCCCATCCGCTACGGCGCGACCTATCGCCTGCGGCTGCAACGCGTCTTCCGACTCGCTGACGAGGTCTTCCTTCGCGGCGAGGGCTGGGTCAGCAACTTTCGCGTCTGCATGGACAGCCCCGTGGGCAAGGTGCGCCGCGAGCACATCGTGGCACACGACCCGGCTCGCGATCAATACACCTTCGAACGCGACTGCCAGCAGGTCACCTACCACGACATCCCCGCAGACCTCGACGAGCCGACACCGGTCCAGGATCTGCTCTATCTGGGGGCTCGATTCGTCGAGATGGACGGGGGCTGAACGTGGCGATCCTCGCGCCGCCCCGTGCCTGGGCTCCACCGCGACAGCGGAGCCAGGCGGACGGGCATCAGATCGCGAGCTGCGCGCCGATGCGGTAGGTGTGCGCGAGGATCTGGCGCACGTACACCACGCGGATGGGCACGATGACGGGGCGGTTCAGCAGCGCCTGCAGGCTCACGTCGAGACATCGGCCGATCTCCAGACGCTGCTCGGTCAACAGCCCGACGCCTTCTTCGGAAAGATCCGTGACCCAGCCGTGGCACAGCCGCTCAAAGCCGCTGGCCAAACCCCACTCCCCGCCGCTGGCCTCGGCGGTCAAACCCGTGCGCGGCGCGGCCGTGCCCAGCAGCACCGGCGCCTGCACGGCCCAGCGCCGGGCCTGACGCGTCTCCGGCAGCGGGCCGTCCACCTCCACGCGCAGCGCATCGAGCAGCTCGAAGAGCCGCTGACGCGTCGGCAGCTCCGCGAAGCCCGTGGCGCTGCCCGCCAGCGGCTGAACGTCCTCGGTGCGCAGCGGATGATCCTTCGGCCCGGAAGCCGACCCCGCCTGGCTGTCGCCTGCCTGCTTCATATGAACATAAATCGGCCGGGCGCCGGCGCCGATGCGGCCGCGGCGGTGTCGGGCGCACAATGCCCGTCCGGTTGTGCCGATCACAACGATCGCGCCGCGTCCGTGTTGCGTTACACTTGACCCGATGCTCGAGCTGCGCACCCCAGGCAGAAGTCCGTTGTCGCTGCATCGGCCGCGGGTCATGGCCATCCTCAACGTCACGCCCGACAGCTTCTACGACGGCGGCGCTCACGTGAACATCCCCGCCGCCGTCAAGGCGGGCCTGGCGATGGCCCGGGCCGGGGCGAGCATTATCGACGTCGGTGGCGAGTCGACCCGCCCCGGCGCGGCCCGCGTCGCCGCGGACGCCCAGCGCCAGCGCGTCGTGCCGGTCATCGCCGCGCTGCGCGAAGCGATCGACGACGCGGGCCTCGACGCGTGGATCAGCATCGACACCACGCTCGCCGACGTCGCCGTGGCCGCGCTCGACGCCGGGGCCGACATGCTCAACGACGTCAGCGCCGGCAGGGAGGACCCGGCCATGCTCGCGCTCGCCGGCGCCCGCCAGGTGCCGATCGTGCTCATGCACATGCTCGGCGAGCCGGCGACCATGCAGCAAAGCCCCACCTACACCGACGTCGTCGCGGAGGTCAAGGGCTTCCTGCTCGCCCGCGCCCGCGCCGCCGCCGACGCCGGCGTGGCCGCCTCGCAGATCGTGCTCGACCCGGGCATCGGCTTCGGCAAGACGCTCGAGCACAACGTCGCGCTGCTCGGCCGCCTCGACGCGCTGACCGACACCGGCCACCCGGTGCTGCTCGGCGCCTCGCGCAAACGCTTCATCGAGCACGCCAGCCCCGCCACGTCACGCGGCGCCGAGGACCGCCTTGGCGGCACCTGCGCCGCCACCGCGATCGCCGTCGCCGCCGGCGTGCGCCTGCTGCGCGTCCACGACGTGCGCGAGAACCTGCAAGCCGCGGACGTGGCTTACGCCGTGCGCCGCGCGCAGGGGGAATGACGCGAGGTGAGACTCCCACGTGCCGCTTGCGGCTTCGCGAAGCGGCAAGCCGCTCAAGGCGGTCCCGCCACGCACGACGCGCCCGTCAGCCCGCGCCGCGCTCGTAGCGCAGCACCAGGTCGTAAAGCTCGCCCCCCAGTGCTTCGGCCACGCCCGGATCCTTGATCATCGCCACCTTCAGCGCGTCGCAGCTCAAGCGCGCGTTGAAGTTGCTCTCCAGCGCCCGGCCCATGCCCTCGATCACCACCAGGTCGATCGGCTCACGCCCCACCGCCGCGACGAAGCCGGGGTCGAGCCTGGTCAGATCGATCAGAGGGGCGCCGTTGCCGTCGGCCAGTGCCGTGAGTTGCCCGCTCGCCCGGGCGTCGCGTACGACCGGATCGAGCCCGGCCACGCGATCCAGCAGCGGCAGCAGCTCCGCGTGCGTGATGTCGTTGAGCGACGGGTGCGTGTTGGCCGCCAGGATCACCCGCGTGCCGCGCTTGAGCAGCTCGCGGGCCAGCGGCAGCATGCCCAGCACGATGTCGGGCCCGGCGTTGTCGATGAACAGCAGCGCCGCCTTGTACGCCCGCCCGCGCAGCCGCTGCACCCACGCGTCGTGATCGTCCACCAGCCATGGCCGGGGCTTGAGCTCGTTCAGTGTTGCGCGGAAGTCGACGCGCTCGTCGCGGAAGCGCTCGACCGTCTTCGTCGCCCCGAGGTCGAAGATGTTGCCCGCGAACACGCCGCGCGTCACCGTCTCGGCCCGCGGCTGCTCGTCCATGGCATCCAGCTCCGCCAGCAGCCCCGGCAGCACGCCCAGGGCCGCCTCGTTCTCGCGCGCCTTGGCCAGGCGGTACGCGTCGTCGATGCCCACCTCGCGCAGCACGCGCTCACGCTCCAGGCAGATCTGCAGGATGTCCAGCCAGTCGTACGTCGCTCCCTCCGCCAGGAGCCGATCCAGCTCGGCCTCGAAGCGCGCCCGCGCCCGCTCGCCGCGCGCCGCCACGTCCTCCACGTCCGCGCCGCGATCCGCCGCCTCACGCCTGGCCTCGTCCAGCAGCTTCGGAAAATGCCAGCGAAACAGCTCGATCCAGTAGCGCCGCTTCTCCGGCTCCACCGCGAGGTTCCACGTGCAGGCCCGGTAACGCTCGGGCGCGTCCAGTTGCGGCAGGGTTGTCTGCGGCTTCGTCGCATCAGTCATGATCGGTAGCTTACCGGCCGACGCCGGTCCTGAGCGAGTCGGCGAGCGAAGGTCCGGATTTCCTGGGGGGGCAACGGGAACCGGCAACCGGGCTCGCCATCCGCGATCGGCAGCAGGACCAGGAGCGAACCCGACACCCATCAACCCTCGCCCGGGTCCACGTCCGCCACGTCCTCGACCCGTCGGCCGGCCTCGTCGGTCAGCCGCACGCGCCAGTGCCAGACGCCGTGCGCGTTGGCGCACTTGACGAGCAGCCGATTGACCCCGCGCCGCAGCTCGACCGTCACGCTGTCACCGCCCGGCCCCTCGCTGGTCAGCACGTGCTCGTCGTTGAGCCACAGCTTGACCGAGGTATCGAAGTCGATGTGCAGGTGCACCTGCTCGCGCGCCCGGGCGCGGATGCCCGCCACGCCGTACGCCACCGCCGCGTCGCGCGAGCCGGTGATCTCGTCCAGCGCGATGTACCCGTCCACCTGCTGCACCGTCCACGCCTGCCACGCCAGCGGCGCGGCGCCATTGTCGAGGCCATCGCCCTCGTCCGCGTCGTCGTCGTCGGCATCGTCCGCCTGCTCGAAGCGCACGACCTGCCCCTCGTCGTCGATGACGTACTGCTCGTCGAACGCGATGCGCCGCTGCGGCGGATAGACGCGGTCGAAGCCGGCCTGCTCCTCGTCGTTGGGAAACGGCCCGATGACGCGCCAGCGCGTCAGGTAGCCTTGCCGTTGCGCGATCTGCTGGCGGCTGGCGTCGTCCGCCACGCCCGCCAGCGCCGCCGCCGCCGCCCGCCGCAGCCGATCCTCCTCGCCCGCCAGCAAGCCGCCCAGCCGGTGGATCGCCGCCTCCGCCTCGCCCGCCGCGAGGCGCTGCTCGATCAACGCCAGCGCCCGCCCCAGCGTGTCGGCGTCGTCGAGCTCGAGCACCGGCTCGAGATAGTCCAGGATGCCCGGCTCGGGCGTGCGCTGATGCTCCTGGCGCAGCGCCGCGAACGCCGCCGCCCGCACCGACGAGGACTCGTCCTGCAACCGCTGGCGCAGCAGCGTGAACAGCTCCAGCTCGCGCAGCGGGGCCAGCGCGTTGATCGCCGCGCGGCGCACGTCCGCTTCACCATGATCCAGCGCCGCGATCAGCGTCCGCTGATGCGCCGCCGCGTCCACGGCCGCCAGCAGCTCCATGGCCTGGACCATCGCCGGGCCGTGGTCCTCCAAATACGGCCGAATCCAGCCCGCGACGCGCTCCGCCGTCGCCGCCGGG
>SKPT01000667.1 GCA_007119405.1 Phycisphaeraceae bacterium | reverse complement strand
CGGCTCGCGGATCGCGGCGTTCAGCACGGGCAATGTTTACGGGCTGGCGTCGGTGACGTCGGGCGGGTCGAAGGAGGGCGATGAGCCGAACCCGCAGGGCGAGTACGCGATGAGCTGTCTGGGGCGTGAGCGGATGTTCGAGCATTTCGCGCAGGCGGGCGGCGTGGCGGGGGCGGGGACGCCGGTGAGTTTGATTCGGCTGAACTATGCGTGCGAGCTGCGTTACGGGGTGTTGGTGGACCTGGTGCAGAAGATCATGGCGGGTCAGCCGATCGATCTGCGGATGGGCGTGTTCAACGTGATCTGGCAGGGTGACGCCAACGCGCATGCGCTCTTGTGCCTGGGCGAGGCGTCGGTGCCGGCGACGGCGATGAACGTGACGGGGCCTGAGACGGTGAGCGTGCGGGCGGCCGCGCGGCAGATGGGGGCGCTGCTGGGGCGTGAGCCGGTGTTCGAGGGCGAGGAGACGGGCTCGGCGATATTGAGCAACGCGTCGAAGTCGCATCGGCTGTTCGGTTACCCGGCCGTCAGCGTGGAGCGGATGATGCGATGGGTGGCGGACTGGGTGTCGCGCGGCGGGTCGACGCTGGGCAAGCCGACGCATTACGAGGTGCGGGATGGGAAGTTCTGAGGCGGTCGGATAACCGCGAAAGGGCGAAGGGGGCGAAGCGGGGGAGGTAATGAGGAAGCCAGGAAGGCAGGAGGAAGAGAAATAAGGAAGGCAGGAAGGGCAGGAAGTCAGGAACGGAGTTAAGGTTAATTCTTATGCCTTTTTCCTGGATTCCTGCCTTTCCTGCTTTCCTCAGCTTCTTCGCTGTCTTCGCTCCTTCGCGGTTGACTGATTCGTGTTCATTCGTGTTCATTCGTGTTCATTCGTGGCTGGTGTTTCAAGGAACGGCGTGATGGGTCGAACGGCGCGTGAGGGTGTTCTGGACGCGGCGGTGGGGGAGCGGTTGCGGCATGGGGTGGCGATCCCGGCTCATCCTTTGGCGCTGGATGCGGGTCGGCGGCTGGATGAGCGTCGGCAGCGGGCGCTGGCGCGGTATTACCTGGCCGCGGGGGTTGGCGGGCTGGCGGTGGGGGTGCATACGACGCAGTTCGAGATCAGGAAGCCGGAGATCGGGCTGTTCGAGCCTGTGCTGCGGACTGCGAAGGAGGAGATGGACGCGGCCGACGCGCGGGCGGATCAACCTCTGGTCAGGGTCGCGGGGATATGCGGTGAGACGGCCCAGGCGGTGCGCGAGGCGGAGCTGGCGCGGGGGCTGGGGTATCACGTGGGGCTGCTCAGCCTGGCGGCGATGGGCGAGGCGGATGAGGACGCGCTGGTGGCGCACGTGCAGCGGGTGAGTGAGGTGCTGCCGGTGATGGGGTTCTACTTGCAGCCGGCGGTGGGCGGGCGCGTGCTGAGCTATCGGTACTGGCGTCGGGTGTTTGAGAACGAGCGCGTGGTGGCGGTGAAGATCGCGCCGTTCAACCGGTACCGGACGCTGGACGTGGTGCGGGCGGCGGTGGACGCGGGGCGCGACGACGTGGCGCTGTATACGGGCAACGACGACAACATCGTGGCGGACCTGGTGACGCCATACCGGTTTGGTGATGCGGGCGTGGCGGGGCAGCGGTGGATCGTGGGGGGATTGCTGGGGCATTGGTCGGTGTGGACGCGGCCGGCGGTGCAGTTGCTGGAGCGCTGCCGTGCGGTGCGCGCCGGGCGCGAGGCGTACAGCGCGGATCTGATGCGGCTGAACGCGGCGGTGACGGACGCGAACGCGGCGTTTTTCGATGCGGCCAACGGTTTTCAGGGCGTGATCGCCGGGCTGCACGAGGTGCTGCGTCGCCAGGGCTTGATGGAGGGGATATGGTGCCTGGACGAGACCGAGGGGCTTGGGCCGGGGCAGATGGAGGAGATCGACCGGGTGTACGCGATGTACCCGGAGCTTCGTGATGATGAGTTCGTGGCGGCGGGGCGGGAAGAGTGGTTGGGGTGAATTCAGAATGCAGAATGCAGAATGCAGAATGCAGAAACAAGGAAAGCAGGAAGGGCAGGAAGGCAGGAAAGGAGTGGGGGGTGGTGGGCGTGTTGAAGGCGTCTTTTCCTGGCTTCCTTCTTTCCTGCCTTCCTTAGCTGCCTTTTCCTGCTTCGTGCAGACTTCGTGAACTTCGTGCCTTCGTGGCGAATTGGGAGCCTGAGCTATGGGCGATGACGGACGTGAGACGTTGAACATCGGCGTGATCGGCGTGGGGTTGATCGGCAAGCGGCATGTGAAGAAGTATGCCGAGGTGGCGGGGGCGAATGTGGTGGCGGTGGCGGACATCAACGAGACGGAGGCGCAGAGTGTGGCGCGGGAGTTTGCCGTGCCGCACTTCTACAAGGACTTCCGCGAGCTATTGGCGCGGCCGGACATCGACGCGGTGGACGTGTGCCTGCACAACAACCTGCACATGCCGGTGACGATCGCGGCGATGGAGGCGGGCAAGGACGTGCTCTGCGAGAAGCCGATCGCCGGATCGTACCGCGACGGGCTGGCCATGGTGGAGACGGCGCGCAAGCTCGGGCGTCGGCTGGCGGTGCAGCTCAACGGCGGAGTGTTCGCACGCGAGACGCGCGCGGCCAAGGAGCTGATCGACGCCGGGATGCTCGGCGAAATCTATCACGCGCGGTCGACAGGGTATCGGCGACGCGGCCGGCCTTTCGTCGACGGCTACGCCACGCCGGCGTTCGTGCAGAAGCAGACGTCGGCCGGCGGAGCGCTCATCGACATGGGCATCTATCACCTCGCCCAGGTGCTGTACCTGATGGGCAACCCGACACCGCGACGAATCACGGGCAAGGCGTATCAGAAGACGGCGATGGACGAGGCGCGGCGGGCGGCGAGCGGGTATGACGTCGAGGAGCTGGGCGTGGGGTTCGTGCACTTCGACGGCGACGTGACGCTGGACGTGATCGAGGCGTGGGCGATCCACATGGACGCGTTCGAGGGCTCGAGCATCGCGGGAACGAAGGGGGGCATTCGCCTCAAGCCGTTCAAGTACCTGCACACGGCCGGCGACATGCTGATGACCAGCGAGGTGAACCTGGACGAGGCCCAGCGGCGATGGAGCAGTGTGCGCGGTGACGAGGCGTACTATCGCACCAGCCAGGATCACTGGGTGGCGGCGAACCTGGGCAAGGTGGAGCTGCTGCCGACGGCGGAGGTGGCGCTGAACGCGATGCTGATCACGGAGGGGATTTACAGGTCGGGTGAACTGGGGCGGGAGGTGACGGCGAAAGAGGTGATGGAGCGTTCGGCGTCGACGGCGGTGGGGGTGTGAGCATTGCTCGGTAACCGAGTCTATCGCTGGATGGGCCGAAGCGCAGGCCAGTGTGGCTGTAGGAACTTCAAACCAGCTTGCCGACCAGCCGGTTCCTTTCGGCAATCCGGCCGCGAATGATTGGCCTTTGAATCGTCAACTTCGCCGGGATCCGGCCCATCGGGGGTGCCACGGCTTGACCGCGAAGCGGCAAGCCGTGCGATCATCGGCGAGCGCACGGCTTGCCCTTCGGGACAAGCCCTGGCACCCCACGACCTTCGGGACAAGCCGTGGCACCCCGGCGGGCGGGGTTAAACCAACCATTCAAGCGTCATTAATCCTTGCCCCGACGATCACCATCAGGAAAGCTCACGCGATACACCGCCTCACCCAGCCGCACGAACCGCACGCGATCGCCCACCACCGCCGCGTGCGCGTCGAAATAGGCCCCCCACCCACGCCAGCGCAGATGCCCGCGCGCCGTCCGCTGCGTCGTCACCGCCCGGCCGTCCGGCAGATGCAGCGTGATCGGCCGGTGACGCGGGCACCACGGCCCCGGGATCACGTAGCGGTTGCGCAGTGCCCCGGCCGTCAGCGTCACCTCGTGCACCGGATCCGCCTCATCGGGCAGCACGAACCACGCCCGGTAGCCGTCGGCGCGGTAGGCCGGGCCCACGTCCATCGGCTCGACGTTGAGCAGTTCAATGAAGCTCGCGTAGCGGGCGGCCCGCTTGGCGTGCCAGTACGCCTCATCGCCGCCGACGTGTGGCTCAAAGCGTTGGCGCAGCTCATCGACGCGCCGCGGCGTCAGCGCCTCGTGATGCTCGACGCGTCCGGCCCGGGCCATCGCGGCGAACGGTCCGCCGGCGCGCTTGAAGTAGATGCGCTGCCCCGGGTCGACGGCGCCGTAGGGAACCATGGCCGCGCGAGACAGCCGCGACTCGACCGTCTTCGTGCCCGCCAGCACGAGCGCGAGATACGCCTTGCGCAGGATGGCGACGTGGATGGGCATGGGGGAAGTCGGGGGAAGTCGGGGAAGTCAGGGGAGTCGGGGAAGTCGGCGACGG
>SKPT01000394.1 GCA_007119405.1 Phycisphaeraceae bacterium | reverse complement strand
CACCAACGTCCTGCTGCACAACCCGGCCTCCCTGTTCATGTTCAAGGAGCACGAGGTCATTATTCCCTTCGCCGTGCTCGAAGAGCTCGACAAGTTCAAGAAGGAGACCGACGACGTCGGCCGCAACGCCCGCGAGGTCGTGCGCCAGCTCGACGCCCTGCGCAAGAAAGGCCATCTCGCCGAGGGCGTGCAGTGGAACGGCGAAGGCGGCACCGTGCGCGTCATGTTCAGCGTCGACGAGCGCCCCCGCTCGCTCTCGGCCGAAGCGCCCGACAACCACATCATCGGCGTCGCCTGGGCGCTCACGCAGCAGAACAAGCGCGCCATTCTCATCACCAAGGACATCAACGTCCGCATCAAGTCCGACGCCCTGGGCATCCACACCGAGGACTTCGAAGCCCAGAAGGTCGACATCCACCACCTCTACGCCGGCTACACCCAGCTCGACGTGCCCGGCAACGTCATCGACAGCCTCTACGAAGAGAAACAGCTTGACCTCGCCGATCTCGCCGAGCACCTCGTCGAAACCCTCGCCGACGGCCAGACGCAGCCGCTGCACATCCACGAGAACCAGTTCGTGCAGCTTCGCGACGCGCTCGACGAGTCCCACACCGGCCTGGCCCGCCGGCTCGCCGACACCGAGCACCTCATCCCCGTCCAGGCCCCGCGCAAGCCGGTCTCGGGCATCATGGCCCGAAACGTGCAGCAGACCATGGCGCTGGACCTGCTGCTCGACGACGAGGTCAAGCTCGTCACGCTGCTGGGCACCGCGGGCACCGGCAAAACGCTGCTCGCCATCGCCGCGGGCATGCTCAAGACCTTCACCGAGCAGCGCTACGACAAGCTGCTCGTCGCACGACCCATCATGCCCATGGGCCGGGACATCGGCTACCTGCCGGGCACCAAGGAAGAGAAGCTCGAAGCCTGGATGCAGCCGATCTTCGACAACCTCACCTACCTCATGTCCACGCGGGGCGCCGGCTCGCAGCACGCGGAGTCGAAGAACCCCGAGCAGCGCATCAGCCAGCTCACCGCCGCCGGCCAGCTCGTGCTCGAACCGCTGACCTACATCCGCGGCCGAAGCATTCCCCACCAGTTCATGATCATCGACGAGGCCCAGAACCTCACGCCGCACGAGGTCAAGACCATCGTCAGCCGCGTCGGCGAAGGCACCAAGATCGTGCTCACCGGCGACATTGCCCAGATCGACAACCCCTACCTCGACAGCTCGTCCAACGGCCTGTCGTTCATGGTCGAACGCCTGAAGGGCTCGGCGCTGGTCGGCCACGTCACGCTCGCCAAGAGCGAACGCAGTGAACTCGCCTCCCTGGTCGTCGAAAAACTCTAGCCGCTCGCGGCTTCGCGAAACTCATGCCCCGCGTGACCCGTCGCCCCTGGCCCTTAACCAAGCGTGATTCTCGCCGCCGCGCTGGCCACGCGCACGAAAAACACTTGTGAAAGGGTGCACCTCAAAATGGTGGCGGGCGACGTGCGAGCTTCGGCGTTGGGTGTCACTCAACGCCCGAGCCTCTGCGCGCAGGCGTGGTGGGCCGCCCCGAAGGGGCGACGGGCTGTAGCCACGGGTGCAGCACAGCGGAACCCGTGGTAAGCGTGGCCACGGATCAACCTGCCCCGGCGGGGCAGAGGCGGCGTTGAAAAACACCCTGCCGCCGCCCCGTCCGGGGCGGAGTTCGTTGATTCGTGACAACCACGGGTTCCGCTGCGCTCCACCCGTGGCTACAACCTTTCGCCCCTGCCGGGGCGCTGCCGCAGGGCCACGCAGGCCCGACGTTTCGGGCGTTCAATTCGCAGGATTCATCTGCCACAGGGCTGTCGTACACCCCTTGTGAAATGCCTGCCTTGTTGCCGAACATCGGCATATCGACATCCCACGCAAGGAGGCATTTCAAGTGAGTGCACACAGCAGACAGCGAAAGTCCGTCCGCCGCAAGCGTTGCATCGCCAAGCGCCTGGCCTCGCGCACTTGGCCCGACCAGCCCCGGCCCATGTTCGGCGCCCGCAACATCCACGACGACGTCGCCGATCACCTCCGCGCCACCGGCGTCGGCGGCATCGGGGCCGTGCATCTGCTCGCCCAACGCGTCGGGCTTGTGCGGCGCCTCAACGAGCATCTGCACGTACTCAAGCGTCACCTGCCTTACCACGAATCCGATCACGTGCGGAACATCGGCTACAACCTGCTTGCCGGCGGCGATTGCCTGGAGGACTTGGAACTGCTGCGCCAGGACGAGGCTTGCCTCGACGCGCTGGGCGCCCAGCGCATCCCCGACCCGACGACCGAGGGCGACTTCTGCCGACGGTTGACGCGCAGGCCGGAGCCGCCCCTTACCGCTGAAAGTCATACACCGCCCCCAGCCCGAACAGCCCCGTCAGCTCATCCAGGGCGTGGCGCGATTCGCCGAGCAACTGCGGGTCCGCCAGGTCGTCGGGCGTCAGGTTCTCGCGGTAGTGCCGCCCGATCCACGCCCGCAGCTCGCCGTCCAGCGCCTCGTTGAGAAACACCCCATCGTGCGCCGCCGCCCGCTGCTCGTCGCTGAGCACCACGCGCAGGCGCAGGCACGCCGGGCCTCCGCCGTTTTCCATCGACTGGCGCACCTGGACGAAGTGGGCGTCGGCGATGGGGTTGTCCGGGCTCTGCGTCAGCTCCTGGAGGAACCGGCGGGTCAGCGGCCGCTGCCGGCACTCGACCGGGCACACCAGCACCATCTTGCCGTCGCCGCGGCTGACAAGCTGGCTGTTGAACAGGTAGGAGCCGATCGCCTCGGGCAGCGACACCGCCGCGTTGGGCACCTGGATCAGCAGCGGCTCGGCCCCGGCCAGGCGCCGATAGGCCGAGCGGAGCTGCGTCGTCAGCGTCGGTGTCTGCACGAACGCGTGCTCGTGGTAGAGCATGACGTTCAGGTGCGCCACCGCCACCACGTCGTTGTGAAACGCCCCGGCGTCGATGGCGTGCGGGTTCTGCTGGACGAACAGCGTGCGCTGCGGGTGCAGGCGATGGGCCCGCGCGACCGCGCGCGAGGCGTCGTGCGTCTGCCTCGCGGGGAACCGCCGCGGCCGATGGGCCGTGCGGTCGTCGATGTCCCGGCCGAAGACGAACAGCTCCACGCCCGGCTCGCCGAAGGCCGGCGCCAGGCGGTTGTGATTGGCCGCCCCCTCGTCACGGAAGCGCACGGACGCCGGCAGCGGCTCGTGATGGGCGAAGTGGGCCTCGTCGGGGAACAGGGCCTGGAGGATGCGCGCGGTCGCCGGCGGCTCAAGCGAACGGTGAAACTGGCTGACGAGATTGGCCGGCGTGAAGTGGACCCGGCCGTCGGCGGTGTCGGGCGAGGGCGAGACGGTCGCGGCGTTGGCCGCCCACATCGCCGACGCCGAGGCGGCGCACGCCAGCAGGGACCGGTCCTCGCGCCGCGCCGCGGCGAGCACCTCGTGATCGCGGCCGGTGAAGCCCAGGCGGCGCAGGGCGTCGACGTCCGGGCGATGCTGCGGCGGCATCACCGCCTGCTCGATGCCCAGCTCGCGCAGGAACCGCGCCTTGTCCAGCCCCTCCAGCGCCGCCTGCCGCGGGTTCGACGGCTGATGGGCGTGGCGCTGCGACGCCAGGTTGCCCGGCGACAGCCCGCCGTAGTGATGCGTCGGGCCGACCAGGCCGTCGTAGTTGACTTCGGTGAAGGCCATGCGGGATTATTGATTTCTGATTTCTGATTGCTGATCTCGGTCGGGTGCCACGCCTTGTCCGTCCGCGGCAAGCCGTGCGACGTGCCGCGGGCACGGCTTGCCCTTCGGGTCAAGCCGTGGCACTCCCATTGACCACCTCGCCCGCCTTCGCCGCCTTCGCTGCTTCGCGGTTCAGCCGATCTTTTCTTCGTGCCTCCTTCGTGTCCTTCGCGCCTTCGTGGCGCTACAGCGCCACGCCCGGGGGCAGCTTGGCCGGCAGCGCGGGCGCCGGTGATTCCAATGATGCCACCGCGTGGGCGCAATAGTCGATCGCGAAAAAGCCCGATGGCCGATGATTCCCGCTTCGGCCCACGCCGCCGAACGGCAGCGAGCTCGATGCCCCGGTCGTCGGCCGGTTGAAGTTGACCAGCCCGGCGCGTACGCGAGCGTAGAAGCGTTCGTAATGCGCCGCGTGCTGCGAGACGAGCCCCGCGACGAGGCCGTACGCGGTGGCGTTCGCCTCGGCGATGGCGTCGTCGAAGCTGTCGACGCGGATGAGCTGGAGCAGCGGGCCGAAGATCTCGCGGTCCTCGCGGTCGGGCACGTGGGTCACGTCGAGGATCGCCGGGTGCAGCAGCGCCTCGCTGCGCGGCGAGGGGCGCAGCGGCACGACCGGCTCGGCGTTGCGGCGCACAAGATCGTT
>SKPT01000598.1 GCA_007119405.1 Phycisphaeraceae bacterium | reverse complement strand
GATCATCGCCGCCGCCGCGTCGGCGTTGGTCTTGACCTCGACCACGACGAGCGTGCGGCCGCGGTCGGTCGTCGCGAGCAGATCGATCTCCCCGCCGGCGAGCTGGACGTTGCGGCCGAGGATCCGATAGCCCTCGCGGCGCAGGTGGCGCGCGGCGATGCGCTCGCCACGCGCCCCGACGCGGTCGCGCCGCCGCCACCAGCGTTGCAGGTCGTTCAGGAGCTTGACGATGACGCACCCCCTGCGTTGGGTGACGTCAATATAGGGCAGTGAATGCACAATGAGGAATTCAGAATGCAGAATGCAGCAACAGACCTGGGGAGTGTGATCCGCGTTCGCCTTCGTTGTGGCGCGGTGCTGGGCGCCACACACCACCCTGTCGGGATGCTGTGTGGCACCGGCCAAGCGCTGCCCGTGCCGGCGCGCTCTACTTCCGCTCGTTTGACGCCACCGCGGCGCGCCCCTGCACGGGTTCCGGCTCGTCGAGGCGCTCGACCTGTTGCGGGCCATACACGCGATACCGCACGCCGCGCCAGGTCATGGTTCGCCCGATGCCGGCGCGGAGGATCAGCAGCAGGTGCAGGCTCATCCACAGCCAGCTCGCCCAGCGATCCAGGCGCAGCGCCGGACGCAGGCGGGCCGCCGTCGCCTCGTCGAAGGCTTGACGCACCACCTGCCCGCGCAGGGTGGCGCGCACCTGGTTGGCCACGAGCACGGTCACCAGGCCCGCGCCCGCCAGCGTGGCCAGGCCCGCGTCGCCCAGCATTGCACCGCGGGCGAGCATCGTCCACGCCGCGACCAGGCCCACGACGTACAGCCCATGCAGCGCGAGCGCCCCGGCGTAGATGGCCGGGGCGTAGACACGCGTGATCAGGTACTGGCGATGGGCGAAGTTGACCAGCTCGGCCGGGCCCAGGTCCACCGGCGAGGCGACCAGGCAGCGCGGCACGAAGTAGACGCGCCGGCCCAGCCGTTTCGCCAGCCGCGTCACGACGTAGTCGTCGGTCAGGGCGCCTTGCAGTTGCCGCTCGAGCTGCCCGGCCTCGGCGGTGTCGCGGCGCAGGGCCATCGATCCGCCCCACGCCTGGTTCAGCCAGTCATGCCCGAGCATGCACGCCGCCGAGGCGTTCATCACGCTCGCCAGGCTCGAGCACAAACGGCGCAGCGGCGCCAGCCCCGACTCGGGCACCAGCCAGCGGTAGCCGGTCGTCACGGCCGTCTTGTTGTGCTGGACCAGCGGCCCGACGAGCTGGCCCAGCCAGTGAGGCCCGGGCACGGCGTCGGAGTCGGCGAAGACCCACACCTGCTCGTCCAGCTCCGCCGCCTTGAGATGCGCCAGCGCCACGAGCTGGTTGTGCACCTTCTGCCCCACGTTCGCCGGGGCGCGCCCCGCGACGATCCGCTCGGCGCGGTCGCCGCCATGCACGGCGATCGCGTCGTCGATCACCTGGCAGGCCGGGTCCGCCTCCGACTCGACGACCATCAGCACGCGGTAGTCGGCGTAGTCCTGTCGCAGCAGCGACGCGATGTTCGCCTCCAGGCCGGGCTCGCGGCCCTTGAAAGGCACGATCACCGCCGCTCGCGGGCGATACTGCCGCGCCGCCTCGCGCCCCTTCTTGTGCAGCAGACGGCGAAACTTGCCCACGCCGATCGCGGCCGTGACCGTCTGCGCGCCCCACCCGATCACCAGGATGAGCAGGATGACGTCCAGCATGAGCTCGCGCCGCCACGGGTCGAAAAAACCACCGATGCACACCGATCCACGCCGATGATAGTCGCTCCATGCGCCAACCGCTCGCGGCTTTTCAAGACGGTCGCGAAAGGGAGCACGCATGAACCGCCGGCAGCGTCGCGAAGCCGCGAGCGGCTTGTCGGTGTGAACCCGTGAGCCTCCGTGGTTGCATTCACCGCCGCGCGATCAGGGATTCCCCCGTCATCGCGTCGGGCTTGTCCAGGCCCATCAGCGCCAGGCAGGTCGGCATCACGTCGGCGAGGCGCCCTTCGCTGCGCAGCGCCGGCGAGGCCTCGGCCGCGCTGTCCGTGGCGGCGTCGGTCAGCGCCGGGTCCACGACGATGCACTCGACGTCGTACAGGGTGTGGGCCGTGTGGGCGCTGCCCGTGCCCGGGTCGTGCATCTGCTCGGCGTTGCCGTGGTCGGCCGTGACGATCAGCCTGCCGCCGCGCTCAAGCGTCGCCTCGACCAGCCGGCCCACGCACGCGTCGACCGCCTCGATCGCCTTGATCGCCGCGTCAAGCTTGCCCGTGTGCCCGACCATGTCGCCGTTGGCGTAGTTCACGAGAATGAAATCCTCGCAGTCCCCGGCCGCGAGACGCTCGAGCACGAGCTGCGTGACTTCCTCGGCGCTCATTGCGGGCTTGAGGTCATACGTCGCGACCTTCGGCGACTGGGCCATGCGATGCGTCTCGCCCGGGAAAGGCTCGTCGCGGTAGTCGTTGAAGAAGAAAGTCACGTGCGGAAACTTCTCCGTCTCGGCGCAGCGGAACTGCGTCAGCCCGCGCTCGCTCAGGTACTGCCCGGCAATGTCCTGCATCTTCGGCGGCTTCTCGAAGGCGACGCGCAGCGTGGGAAACCGCGAAAACGCCGCCTCGTACGCCGTCATCGTCACGTAAACAATGTCCAGCATCTGCCCGCGGTCAAAGCCCTTCTCGCCCGTGTCCGGCGACGGCTTGACGTTGCCGAAGAAGTCCGGCTGCACGAACGCCCGCGTCAGCTCGCGCGGCCGATCGCCGCGGTAGTTGTAGAAGATCACGCTGTCGCCGTCGCGGATGCGCGTCGCCCGCGACGCCGACTCGCTCGCGGCGATGACGCGCGGCGTGACGAACTCGTCGCCCTGCTGGCTGTCGTTGGTCGGCCTCTCGTAATAGTCCCGCATCGCCTCGCCGGCGCTGGCGAACAGGTCCAGCTCCTCGCTGCGCCCGGTCAGCAGCTCATACGCCTGCTTGACACGCTCCCAGCGGTTGTCGCGGTCCATGGCGTAGTACCGACCGACGATCGACGCGACCTCGCCCACGCCGATGGCGCGGCACTTCGCCTCGATTCGCTCGATGAACCCCTTGCCCGTGAACGGCCCGGTGTCCCGGCCGTCGGTAAACAGGTGCAGCGCCACACGCTCCTGCCCCCGCCGCTTGCACAGCTCCACGCACGCATAGAGATGATCCAGCAACCCATGCACGCCGGCGTCCGAGGCGATGCCCAGCAGATGCACGCACCCGCCGCGCTGCCTGGCCCGGTCCACCGCCTCGGCAAGGGCCTTGTTCTCGAAGAACGACCCATCGCGGATCGCCTTGGTGATGCGGACCGACTCCTGGTCGACGACGCGCCCGGCTCCGAGGTTCTGATGCCCGACCTCGCTGTTGCCCATCGTCCCGTCGGGCAGGCCCACGTCCTCGCCCGAGGTGTGAATGAGCGTCCAGGGGTAGCTCGCCAGCAGCTCATCACAGCGCGGCGTCGAGGCCAGCTCGACCGCGTTGAACGGGCCATGCTCGCGATGGGGGTTGCGCCCCCAGCCATCACGGACGATCAACACCACCGGCCCACGCCGATCGGGCATTGCAAGGCTCCTGTCAAGAGGCTCAGCCGCGCGTCGCGGCGCAATCGCGATTGTAGGGAATTGCCGGAGCGGCTGCGGGTTCCGGGTTCCGGGATCGGGGATCCGCAGAGTCGGCCAGCGTCGCGAATGCGGGTTGCGGTCTGCGAAGCTGTCCGTGCCGCGCGCGACGCTGCGGATCCCCGATCCCCGATCCCCGAACCCCATACAATCCCCCCATGCTCAACGCCGAGGACAAGCGTGGCTGCCCGAGCTGCGGCTACGAGCTGACCGGCCTGCCCGAGGCCGGCCAATGCCCCGAATGCGGCCAGCGCTACGACTTCGGCCCGTCAGACGACCCCGGCGACGCCACCCGCCGCTGGGTGCGCCGCACCCTCGATCGCTGGGACCTCATCGCCGCCTGGGCGATCATCGCCTTCATCCTCTTCGTCGTGCTCGTGTTCATCTTCCTGCCTTGAACCGCGCAGGGCGTTCGACTCGGCGGTGTGGATCAGGTGATCGGCGATGGCTTGGGCGGTCGTGGTTCCTCGCTGCACCTGGGCACCGGCAAACCAGCCGCCACCGGCCCCCGCCTGCCCACACGGCCTGGACCGTGGCGGAACCGGCCGGGGCGCTGGCCGTGGCAGCGGTGAACGGCGTTCCAGGGCTCTGAGGCCGGGCTACCCGGGGCCGGTCAAGGCGATCGCGGCTTCGGCGCCGTTGCCGGGCAGGTGGGGCGGTGCGGCGATCTCGCTCGCGGACTCGCCGCGCGGCGGATATCGGGAGATCGGCCGCGCACGTCGCCCCGGCGCTTGCTATAATAAGACCATAAACTCTGTTGTTGTCCGGTGGCGGTGTGGCGG
>SKPT01000389.1 GCA_007119405.1 Phycisphaeraceae bacterium | reverse complement strand
GCCCAGGCTCGTCATGCGCAGGACGTTGCGCCCGGGCTCGAGCGTGACCGTCGCCGGCAGCGTCGCCTCGCGCCATTGCTGCCAGTTGCCCGTCGGCTCGAGCGTCACCGACGCCAGGCCCGGCACGACGTCGCCGTTGATGCGCACCTCGCGCGGCGAGCGGGCCTGCGTGGCGTAGCGCACGACCATCTCGTACTCGCCGCCACGCGGGGCGTGCACGTCCCACTGCAGCCAATGTCCCTCGTCGTTCCAGCGGTAGAACGTGTCGTTGCGCGGCGGGCGGACGGTGGTGACCTCGCCACCTTCTTCCTCGATGAAGTCCACCGCGGGGATGTAGACCTCGCGGCCATCGGGCCCGACGAGGCGGATCGCCGCCAAGTTCAGGCCCCGGCCGCCGAGGCTCGTGAGGCTGAGCGTGTTTTCGCCGGCCTCAATGTGCACCGGCTCGGGGGCCTTGCCCTCCATCCACGTCTGCCAGTTGACCGTCAGCGGCATGGTGAATGACGCGATCGCCACCTCGCCGTTGATGCGCAGCTCGCGAGGCGAGTTGTAGAGCGTGGCGTAGTGCAGGTAGACGTCGTACTCACCCGTGGCGGGGGCGTCGAAGCGCCAGGTCAGGCGGTGGCCTTCGTCGTTGAAAAAGCGGAAGTAGCCGGCCTCGGCGTTGACGCTGCGCTTGGCGTCGCCGCCGGCCTGGGCGGTGAACGCGGCGCCGTCGAGGACGATCTCGCCGCCGTTGCCGACGAGGCGGATCTCGCTGAGGCGCAGGCTCGTCTCATCCAGGCAGGTGATGCGCAGCGTGTTGAAGCCCTCGGCCAGGCGGACCGTGCCGGGCAGGCGGACCGTTTCAAAGGCGTTCCAGTTGCCGGTGGGCGAGAAGCGGAAGGCGTCGATGGCCGGCTCATTCTGGCCGGCGACTTCGAGGCGCCGCTCGGTGGCGAACAGGGCGGCGTAGGTGACCTCGACGCGGTACTCGCCGGCGGCGGCGTCCTCGATGGGCCAGGCCAGCCAGTGCCCGGGCGTGTACCAGTACTGGGTGTAGGTGGGCTCGGCTTCGGGCAGCGGTCGGATGGCGACGCGGCCGCCGCCCTGGCCGCTGAAGCTCGTGGCCGGGATCACGATCTCGCCGCCGGCGAGCCGGTCGACGTCGGCGCGCTCGGCCAGGTCCGCCGCCCGCAGCGTCACGTGGCTGACGGGCCCGGCGACGCCAAAGCGGTTGACCGAGCGGGCCTCGAGGTGGTTGACGCCGGCATCGATCGCCCAGACGAAGCGCTCGTCGACCTGCTGCCAGGGCCCGTCGTCGTAGCGCACCTCGAAGCGGTCGAAGTTGGGCGTGAGCGTGCGGATCTGGACCGCCAGGGCGTCGCCCGCGGGCTCGATCTCCAGTGCCGCCTGGTTGACGGGAAAGTGCAGGTCCCTGGCCGGGTCGCCGACCGTCTCGCGCGTGGCGCGGTCGTGGGCCTGGTCTTCGGTGACGCGGAAGCCCCCGCCGTGCTCGATGTCGCTGTCCATCAAGTCGCTGTTGGGCAAAATGGTGAACTGGCTGCGGAACGAACCCATGGCCCGGCGGCGCGGCTCGCTCGTGGCGGTGGCGGGGTTGATGCGGTCGACCGTGTCGCCTTCGCCGTCCAAGGCGTGGCGCTGGGCCTCGTACGTGCTCAGCGGCAGGCCGTCCTTTTCGAAGTAGAAGTTGCTCGTCGGGTCGAGCAGCACCCATCGGCGGTGCTCGTTGGACCAGACCTCCAGCCAGGAGTGGCTTGGCGCGCCGACGGGGCGGACGATCCAGCCCAGGGCGCTGGCGGCGGAGGTGAGCACGGCCGCGTCCTGGACGCAGAAGAAGCCCTGCTCCTGGCGGGCGTATTCGAGGATCTCCAGGGCGTTGCGCAGGCCGCCGAGCCCGCGCTCGTACGGGTCGGTGTGCTGCCACAGGCCGTTGACCCAGCTCATCAGCAGCAGTTGCTGCTCGAACTCGGTTTCGCCGTCGGCGACGACCTCGTCGAGGCTGTACGTTTCGCGCAGCTCGTGGAGCTTGGGGTTGTTGTAGCTGTCGAAGCGGAAGCGCCGGGTGTACTCGTTCTCGACGTAGGGGAGGATGTCCAGGTCGGTGACGGTGACGCGCCAGTGGCTGAACTGAAACTGGTCGCCGGGGCTGAGCTGGTCGACGCGGACCTGCTCGTCGGCGAGGGTGATGGTGGTGCAGGCGAGCAGGCTCAGCATTGCCGTGGCGGTGCGCAGCGTGGACATGGGCGTTCCTCCGTCGGTGCGGTGGCGGCCTGTGCGAGCGTATGGGGCGGCGGCGGGTGTGTCAACCGTTAGACCCGCCCTGGAGATCCCGCCCTCGACGCGCGGACGCGCTCAGGGAGGGGCGTTCTCAGCCGCGGCCGTCCGCCCCCGGCGTGCCACCCTGAGCCCGGGCCCGGTCTCCGAACTCCAGCCCTGCCCCGCGCTCGCACCTGCGAACCGCTTCTAATACACTGCCGGCTCTCCGCTTGCCCGCCCTGGAGCCGCCGCCTTGCCCATCCCGTCACGCCTGGCGCTGCTGACCGCCCTGTGGGTGCTGCTCCAGGCGATCCCGGCCGCGGGCCAGGGCGTCGAGTTCGAAGGCCGACCGATCGCCGAGATCCGCATCCAGGGCCTGGAGCAGGTGCCCGAGCAGCTCGTGCGCAACCAGATCCGGCTTGAGGTGGGCGAGCCGTTCGACCAGCGCACGCTCGAGCAGGACGTGGTGCGGCTGACGCAGCTCGGGCGGTTCGACACCATCGTGCCGGAGCTGAGCCCGCAGCCGGACAATACGGTCGTGCTCACCTATGTGCTCAGCGAGCAGCCGCTGATCGCCGACGTGCAGGTGGTGGGCAACCGGGTGCTGACGGATCGCTACCTGATCGACGCGATCGGGCTGCGCCCGGGCGACGCGGCGGACGAGTTCCTGCTCGACCGCGGGCGGCGGCGGATCGCGGATGCCTACCGCGAGCGGGGGTTCTTCCTGACCGACGTGGACATCGACGAGGACGTGCTGGCCGAGCAGGGCATCCTGCTCTACCAGGTGCGCGAGGGCCCGCGCGTGCGCGTGCGCTCGATCCAGTTCCAGGGCAACGAGCTTTTCAGCGACGGGCAACTGCTGGCGCAGACGGAGTCGCGCACCTACGTGCCGGTGTTCCGCGCCGGGGCGCTGAATCGGGAGCAGCTCGAGCTGGACGCGGCGGCGATCCGCGAGTTCTACCAGGACCGCGGCTACCTCGACGCGCAGGTGGGCCGCGAGATCCGCGTGTCGCCGGACCAGCGCGAGGCGGTGGTGACGTACCTCATCGAGGAGGGGCCGCGCTACATCGTCGACGAGATCCGCATCGAGGGGCCCGAGCAGTTCACCGGTGAGCAGTTGCGCCGCGTCATGCCGCTGCGCAGCGGCGATGCGTTTTCGGCGCAGCAGGTGGCGGCGTCGGTGCGGGCGATCGAGAATCATTACGGCCAGCTCGGGTACATGCAGACGTGGGTGGAGGTGCAGCGGCTGTTTCACGAGGACGAGGCGCGCGTCGACCTGGTGCTGCGCGTCGAGGAGGGCGTGCCGGCGGTGGTGGGCGAGGTGACGGTGCGCGGCAACGAGCGGACGCAGGAGAAGGTGATTCTGCGCCAGGTGCGGGGCATGAGGCCCGGCCGACCGTTCGAGCGCCCCGGCGTGCGCGAGACGCAGCGCCGCCTGCGCGAGAGCCCACTGTTCACCGACGCCTCCATCACGCTGCTGGGCGAGCCGGGCGACGCGGTGCGCGACGTGCTGATCGAGGTCGACGAGGGGCCCACCGGCGAGATCAACATCGGCGCCGGCGTCAGCTCCGACCTCGGGCTGATCGGCGCCATCAGCCTCACGCAGCGCAACTTCGACATCGCCGCCTTCCCGGAATCGGCGCGCGAGTTCTTCACCGGCCAGGCGTTCCGCGGCGCCGGGCAGTTCTTCCAGATCAACCTTCAGCCGGGCACGCACTTCAGCCGCTATGGCGTCAGCTTCGCCGAGCCCAGCCTCCTCGAGCGCGACGTCTCGTTCGGCATCGACTTCGCCTACCTCGACCAGCGACGCCTGCGCTACGACGAGCGCCGCCTGGGCGGGTCGGTGTCCTTCGGGTACAACTTCGGGGACGTCTGGTCCGCCTCGCTCACGCCCCGGGCCCAGGAGATCCGCATCCGCAGCATCGACAGCGAAGCCCCCCTCGACGTCTTCGACGTCCAGGGCTACAACGCGTTGACCGGCCTGGGCCTGTCGCTGACACGCAACACGACCGACAGCATCTTCTACCCCACCGAAGGCTCGCGCATCAGCGGCGAGATCGAGCGCGTCGGGTTGCTGGGCGGCGACTTCCACTTCACCCGCCTCGAAGCCGGGTACCGCCAGTTCTGGACCGTCGACGAGGACTTTTTCGGCCGGCGCACCGTG
>SKPT01000159.1 GCA_007119405.1 Phycisphaeraceae bacterium | reverse complement strand
GATACCGTTTGGTCCGCTGCTGCCAATCACTATCGCCCCATCATCTCGCGTTTCTATGACCACCGGCCTTCCCCATCCATCACGCACCCGTCCTTCTTCATCAACTATTCCATGAGATTCCAACCAACGCCGAGATGACACACTCATCTCCTGCAACGGATCCTCCTCTGTATCCAAGTCCACATCGCGAATCGCTATGGCGAGAGCGCTCAACACATTGATTGTATAACTGAACTGCTGCTTCGGGACCCCGTCCGTCCTGGCTGGCCGTAGCGTGCACGTCAGTAAGTACGACGGTATCCCAACCACAAGAAGCACAAGAACGACTATCGCGAAGCGATATTTATTTGACCTACCCGAACACACGATGAAGCGCCCTTCTTGAAAAAAATAAGAGGCGGATTCAATTCCGAACCGCCGGGTGCCGTGGTCCTCGCGAATGCGAAGACCACGAGCAGGGGCGCGAAGCGTGGCCTTGGCGCGCAGGCGCGCCAAGACCGCGGCATCCGGCAACTCCATCCCCATGCATCCCCATGCATCGGTGGTTTCATTCCGCCCCCCAGCGATCCAGGCCCAGCAGCTTGCGTCCCAGTGGTGACAGCTCGGCGGTCCTGCCGTGCTTTTGCTCCCACTGGCGTGGGTCGCCCTGGACCCAGGGTTGATTGGCCGGGGGCAGGCGGTTCTGCCACTCGTGGATGCGCTGCTGGCGGGCCTGCTCGTCGTCCTCGCGCGCCGGGCGCATGTTGATGTACTGGGCGATGCGGGGGCGGTCGGTGCGGTTCAGGCCGTTGCCGTGGGGCAGGGCGCGGTGCCAGATGACCAGGTCGCCGGCCTTCATGTCGATGGGGGTGACGCCCAGGTCCCAGGGGATCTCGTCGCCGTAGAAGGAGGGCTTGTCCTTTTCGGCGACGAGCCGGGCGAACTCGTCTTGCTTCTCGGGCGTGTGCCAGCCGGGCAGGCAGTGGAAGCCGCCCTGTTCGGGGGTGGTGTCGGCGAGGGCGAGCACGCCCTGGAGGCCGAACCTGACGGGGCGGGTCTCGTCCATTTTGACGTCGAGGTGGAGGAAGCCCTTGTTGGCCCAGCGTGGCTTGTCGGGGCGGGCCGGGGGCTTGAAGCTCATGCGGTCGAAGCTGCCCCAGAGCCTGGGGGTGTCCCAGAGCTGGGCGAAGGCGGCGTGGATGCGTGGGCTCTGGCGGTTGTTCCACATGGCCTGGTGGTGGTACATCTCGACCATGCCGATCTCGGGCAGCGGGTCGCGGTACCAGTCGTCGGGGTCGTGGCGGTCCATTTCGAGGAACTCGAAGATGGCGTCGATGGCCGGGTCGATGTTCTCGGGCGGGACGGCCTGTCGCAGCAGGACGTAGCCGTTGGCCTGGAAGAAGGCGAGGTCGTCGTCGGTCAGGGCCTTGTCGTGTTCGCTGATGACGGACATGGGAGGCTCCGGTGGGGTTCGCGTGCGGCGCCAGTTTAGTCGAGTGAGGCGCGAGGACGCGATGGGCACGAAGGGGGCACAGAGGATGTTTTTCCGGTCGAACGGCCGACTCCGACCCCCCTCCCTCCGGGGGGGGTTGGGGGAGGGTGTCGCCGACCGCCTGGCGTGACCGTCGCGAGCATGGGCTGCTGCCGTGGATTCGTCCGGCGTACCGCGGCCGCACGGCAGCAGGTGACGCCCTCCCCCTGCCCGCTCCCGGGGGGAGGGGGTTGGGACGGCCGCCTCGCCCCCCCGGGGGGGGAGTTGCGACCGCGTCTCGCCCCCCTCCTCGTCTGCCTCGGCGCCGCCCTGAGCGGCGTTCAAAATCGGCGGAAAGATGTGGCGAGGGGGCGGTCGGCTGTCCGATAAAGCGAAATGGGGTGAGTTGGTGCGCGCCGGCCGGGTGGCCGGGGCGCGATCCGTGTATGGACGACGGGAGCAGTGATGATGATTGGACGACAGGCCTGGATGGCTGTGATCGTTGCCGCAAGCGTCGCGGGCGTGGCGGTGGTCGGCCCGGCGGAGGCGAGCCAGGAGACGCCCTTCACCGGTGTGGTGGTCGAGGACGTGGAGGTGCGGGCCGGCGGTGGCACGGCCTTTTACGTGGTCGGGGAGGTTGAGCGCGGCGGTATTGTCGAGGTCGAGGAGATCATCTTCCGCTGGCACAAGATCCGCCCGCCTGAGGGGGTGCACAGCTTCATCTCCAAGGCGTTCGTGGACGTGCGCGGGGACGGGACGCGCGGCGTGGTGAACCGCGACCGCGTCGAGGTCAGCGCCGCGTCGGTGCGCGGGCCGGCGGAGAGCTACCGTTGGCAGGCGGATCTGAACGAAGGCGACGAGGTGCGGATCGTGGAGGAGGTGAACAGCTTCTACAGGATCGAGCCGCCCGAGGGGGCGTTCGTCTTCCTGCCGCCGGACTCGGTGCGTCCGGCGGAGGAGGCGGAGCTGTTGCAGCGTCCGGCGGGCGAGGAGGTGGCGGAGGCTGCTGGCGAGGGCGAGGCTGCTGCCGAGGGCGAGGCTGATGAGGCTGATGAGGCGTCGGCGCGGCGGGACGATGTTGACGCCGAGGCGGAGGTTGAGGCGAGCGAGGGGCTGGCCGAGAACGGCGAGGCGGAGGCGGCCGAGGCGGAAGCGGAGGTCGAGGCCGAGGGGCAGGCGGTTGCCGAGGCTGAGCGGGACGCGGAGGCGGCGGAGGCGGACGCGGGCGAGGAGGCCGAGGCGTTCGATTCGCCGGCGGTCACCGCCGAGCTGCGCGAGGTCGAGCGGGCGATGCTGCCGCTGCTGCACAAGCCGATCGGCGAGCAGCCGATCGACGAGATGATCGCGGCGTACGAGGCGGTGGCCGAGCAGGTCGAGCTGCCGGGGTCGGACCAGCGCGTGGTGGCGCATCGCCTGGCGGCGCTTGAGCGCAACGCGCGGCTGGCGCAGACGCTGGCGCGCGTGCGGGAGGTGCGTGAGCAGGCGGACCGCTCTGCCGCGGCGGACCGGGAGCTTGACGACTCGCCGAGGGCGTTCGAGGACCGGGGCTACTCGACGGTGGCGCGCCTGGCGGCGTCGCGGGTTTTTGACGGGGAGCGTCTGCCCCGGCTCTACCGGCTGCTCGATCCGGAGACCGGCCGCACGATCGCCTACCTCGAGCCCGACGAGCGGATCGACGCCGAGCGCATGGTGGATCAGCTCGTGGGGTTGGAGGGCGAGCGTCGCTATGACCGGGCGATACGTCTGCACGTGTTCGACGTGGAGACGATCGAGCTGCTTGAGCGGCGCGCGGCCGAGGGGCGGTAGCGGGGAAGCGGGCATTGATGTGAGGTGGCACGGCCTGGCGAAGCCGCAACCGGCGTCGGTGGTGGTACGATGTCGCCATGGCCTATCCGACGCTGCGTGAGTTTCTGGAGGCGCTGGAGCGTGAGGGCGAGCTGCATCGCGTCGCGGCCGAGGTCTCGCCGATGCTCGAGATCAGCGAGATCGCGGACCGCGTGAGCAAGTCGCCGGCGGCGGGGGCAAGCGAGCATGCGCACCGCTTCGATCCGCACCATGCGGGGCTGGGGGGCAAGGCGCTGGTGTTCGAGAACGTCGAGGGCTCGTCGCTGCCCGTGGCGATCAATGCGTTCGGCAGCTATCGGCGGATGGAGCTGGCGCTGGGCTGCGTGGACGGCGGCTTCGAGGCGCTGGCGGAGCGCGTGGCGGCGATCATCAAGCCCGAGCCGCCGACGGGGCTGATGGAAAAGATGCGCAAGGGGCTGGAGCTGGCCAAGGTGGCGGCGTTTGCGCCCAAGCAGGTGCGCAGCGGCATCTGCCAGCAGGTGGTCAAGCGGGGGGAGGAGGTCAGGCTCTTCGAGCTGCCGACGATCAAGTGCTGGCCGCTCGACGGCGACCCGCGTGCGGTGGGCTACGACTTTTCGCCCGGGCAGGCGGGCACGGCCGGGGGGGCGGGGCGGTACATCACCTTCGCGGGGGTGTACACGATTCACCCCGACGACGCGGGCAAGCCGGCGGGCACGCCGCGGCCGAGCCGCAACGTGGGGATGTACCGGGCCCAGCTCATCGGCGAGCGGCGCACGGCGATGCACTGGCACATTCATCACGACGGTGCGCGACACTGGCGGGCGTGGAAGAAGCGTGGCCAGGCGATGCCCTGCGCGATCGTGCTTGGCGGCGAGTCGGTGCTGCCCTACGCCGCGACGGCGCCGCTGCCGCCGGGCGTCAGCGAGCTGCTCATGGCCGGGTTCTTGAACGGCCAGGGCATCGAGCTCGTGCCGTGCAAGACCATCGACATGCAGGTGCCCGCCAACGCCAAGAACGTCATCGAAGTCTACGTAAGCACCGAGGCGGGCGAGATCGGGTGGGACCCCCGGCGCCATCAATCAGACCAGCCACTCGACCACGACAAGGAAGTGTTTGAAGGCCCCTTCGGCGATCACACCGGCTTCTACTCGCTGCCGGATCGCTACCCTGTCTTT
>SKPT01000578.1 GCA_007119405.1 Phycisphaeraceae bacterium | reverse complement strand
TTTTCAGAAATCCCGCCCTTCGCTCGCGGACTCGCTCAGGACGGGCGTTGCACGTGAGGACCGCCCCCCCCTTCTGCTTCGCGCCTTCGTGCCTTGCCCTTCAGATGTTCTGCGCCGTCACCGCCGTGTCCTCCAGCTCGCGGGTGATCTGCTCATACTCCTGGACGCCGGCGTTGTCGAGGCAGGCCTCGATGATGCGTCGGCCGAGCGGGTCGAGGTCGGGCTCGAGGAACTGGCGGATCTGCTCCTGGAAGAATTCGGTGAGGATCTTCGCCCCGGCGTCGTAGCCGGCGTAGCCGACCTCGGGCTGGGTCTGGACCTGAAGGAACCAGTGGCCGATGACCTGTCCCTCGACCTGCATGGTCTTGAGGGTGTAGCCCAGCAGCGGGCAGCGGGCCTCTTCGAGACGGTCGCTCTTGAACGGGGCGTGGCCGCGGCGGGCGAGGTACTCGCGGGCGATCCACTGGGGCGTGAAGCCCGTCTGCCAGGAGCCGATGTGCTGGTTGGGGATGATGACGAAGAGGGTGTTGCGTGTGGACATGATCTGCTGGAGGATGAGGTTGGCCTGGTCGACCATGCGGCCGGTGGCGAAGGGCCAGTATGACCCGACGCCCTCGCTCTGGAGGCCCTCGGTCTGGACGATGGAGGGGTTGCCGTGGCCGCGCGGGGCGACGAGGCGCCAGAGCCAGGCGAGCGAGGCGGGCAGGACGTGGAACAGGCCGAAGATCCCGTAGGTGGGGTTCTCGGCCGTGCAGGGTGGGCATCGGACACCGAAGCTGCGGATGTCGACGGTCACGGGCTGATTGACGATGCGAGGGACCACGGCGCGGGGGACGATGACGCGGGGGTTGGGGCACTTGACGCCCGGCTCGTCCTCGATGTGCTCCCAGATGAGCGCCCGGCCTCCGGGCACGGCGTCGATGTTCAGGAACAGCAGCGGCTCGGGGGGGTCGACGGTGAGGCGTTCGAGGTTGGGGTCGGTGCCGTACTGGTCGATGTGGTTGACGCGGAGAAACCAGGCGGTCTCGGCGTCCATGAGGCGGAGCTTGTTGGACCCGTCGCGCTGATAGGAGGGGTGGCACAGGGCCATGTCGTCGACGACGGGGTTCAGCTCGCAGCCGCGGGGCAGGGTGAGGTAGCGGGATTCCTCGGAGACGACGTTGGTGCCCAGGCGAATGCGGCCGTCGCGTTCGCGATGGATGTGCTCGATCATCTCGCTCTTGCCGCCGCCGGAGGCGCCTTCGTGCATGATGGTGACGGTGTTGTCGTAGGGGGTGACGACCTGGACGGTGGAGCAGTGGGCGGTGACCCAGCCCTCCTCCTCGCCGAGGTTCAGGAGCATGCCGTAGACGCCCTTCTTGGCGCTGGGGCCGGGGTAGAGGTTGTAGCTGAACAGCTCGTGGATGCCCTCGCCGCGGTTGTGGACGACGACCTGTCGGCCGCCGAAGTGGGTGTGGCGAAAGGGCGGTGCGACGTAGATGAAGGCGCGGGGCTCGAAGCCGTTGTGGACCTCCTCAAGCGGGAGGATGCCCTGGAGCAGGGCCAGGCCCAGGGCGAAGAAGCCGGCGTTGGCGGGGCAGACGGCGACGGAGGCGAGGCCCTTCTCGTCGACGCCGGAGCGGAAGAAGAAGCAGGCGAGGTCCTGGGTGGCGAGCCAGGCGAAGGTTTCGTCGCGGACCGGGCCGAACTCGCGTTTGAAGCGGTCGCGGAAGTGGGGCTTGTTGGTGGGCTTGTCGTCGGCGATGAACATGCAGTCCGGGTCGCGGCGGCGCATGTAGGGCTCGGTGTAGTTGGCGGCGATGCCGTTGCGGACGCGGAAGGCGACGGCTTCCTCGACGTTGCCCTGGCCGGGCACGTCGTAGCTGACGTGGTGGTAGCCGCGCTCGTCGGGCTCGGGGACGGCGAGCTCGACCATTTCGTCGACGGAGCCGACGTAGCGGACGCTGCGGGCGTTTTGCAGCAGCTTGCGCAGCTCGTCGGGCAGGGTGACGTCGGGCGGGGTACTGGCGGTCATAGGTCTACCTCCGTGGATTGGCTGGAACATGGTAAGGGTAGCGGGGGCGGGAGGCACGCGCGGGCGGGTGATCCTTGGTCGATCGGGTTTCGCGAAGCCGCAAGCGGCGGCGGAAGCGGGGCGTGAACTTGACGAGGCGGGGCCCGGCCGCTCAAATGGCCCGACCGCGATGAGCACGACGCGATCCAACACCGACCCGGAGGAGCCGGCCACAGCCAGCGGGCCGGTCTACCACCGCGCGGTGCTCAAGATCTCGGGCGAGGCGTTCTGCAAGCCGGGGCAGTTCGGCATCGACGGCGAGGAGCTGGAGCTGATCGCCCGGGAGATCGCGGCCGCGGCGGGCGTGGGCACGCAACTGGCCGTGGTCGTCGGCGGGGGGAACATGATCCGCGGGGCGACGCTCGCCAAGCAGGGGCGCATCGACCAGGCCACCGCCGACTACATGGGCATGCTGGGCACGGCGATCAACGGCCTGGCGCTGAAGGAGCGGCTCCAGGGCCTGGGCCAGCCGGCGCGCGTGCTCTCGGCGATCAACCTCTCGGCGGTGGCGGAGACCTTCATCCGCGGCCGGGCGATCCGCCACCTGGAAAAGGGCCGCGTCGTCATCTTCGTCGCCGGCACGGGCAACCCGTTTTTCACGACGGACTCGGCGGCCAGCCTGCGGGCGGCGGAAATCGGCGCCGACGTGCTGCTCAAGGCCACCAAGGTCGACGGCGTCTACGACAAGGACCCGCACCAGCACGACGATGCCGTCCGCTTCGAAAAGCTGACCTTCAGCGAGGCGATCGCCCGGCAGCTCAAGGTCATGGACGTGGCCGCGTTCAGCATGTGCCGCGACCACCGCATCCCGCTGGTCGTGTTCGACATGAAAGCGCCCGGGCACATCGCCGAGGTGGTCTCGGGCAAGCCCCACGGCACGCGCGTGGAGGTGGATTGAGGGGGAGGGACGGAAGCACGGAGGCCCGGAGCAGAGGAGGGAGAAGCAGGAGTGGGTCAAAGCGGTTAACGCCCGTCCCGAGCGAAGCGAAGGGCGGGATTTCCGGGGCATAACTCGCATTCGTGCGCACAGAGCGGCAGGGCGCTTTTCAGAAATCCCGACCTTCGCTCGCGGACTCGCTCAGGACGGGCGTCAACAGCACGATCGACGCGTTGAATTTGTCTGTGTCTTGATTTTGCAGGGGAATGCGTGATGGCGACCATGGACCTGGACGAGATTTTGTTGACGGCCGAGGAATCCATGGACAAGGCCGTGGATTATCTCAAGGGCGAGCTTCGCGGCGTGCGAACGGGGCGGGCGTCGACGGGGCTCGTCGAGTACGTGAAGGTGGACTACTACGGCTCGCCGACGGACCTGCGCCAACTGGCGATCATCTCGGTGCCCGAGCCCACGCAGTTGTTGATCAAGCCCTTCGACGCCTCGAGCCTCCAGGCGATCATCAAGGGCATCGAGAAGTCGGGCCTGGGGCTGAACCCCGTCGCCGAGGGCAAGCAGATTCGCCTGGTCCTGCCGGCGCTGTCCGGCGAGCGGCGTCAGCAACTGGTCGGCTCGGTCAAGCAGATGGGCGAGCAGGCCAAGGTATCGATCCGCAACGCCCGGCGCGACGCGAACAAGCACATCGATGCCGCCGGCCGCGACAAGCAGAACCCGTTGCCCGAGGACGACGTCGAGGATGCCAAGCAGGACGTGCAGGAGCTGACCAAGAAGTACGAGGCCCAGGTCGACGAAATGGTCGAGCGCAAGATCAAGGAGATCGAGCAGGTGTAGCGTGGCGGCCGGTGACGGCTCTGCGCGGAGGATCTCTGGCCAGTCATCGAGGCGTTGACCCGTCAAGGGCAGAAGCCGGTGCCACCCAGCATCCCGGCCGGGTGGTGTGGCCACCGCGCAACGCGGCGCACGCCGCTTTCGTGAGAAATCTTCCCGGGCACCGACGCGCGGCGCTCAGTGTTCAACGGAGCGCAGGAGCTGACGGCGCAGCGAGGCCTCGTTGCTCAAGCGAATGCGGTCGATGCTCTCGACATCCTGCTCGAGGCTGCGGGTCGCGACCTGGTCGGCGTCGGTGTGCAGGTAGTGGGCGCGCGTGGCGCGGCGGCCGGCGGCGGGGGCGCCATCGTCGGCGACGACGTCCACGAGCACGTACGGGCTGGTCATGTCAATGTCCAGTTGTTGGTCGTCGACGAGCTCGACGCTGGCCTGGCCGCCGATGACGTCGCCGGGCTCGTGCTCGAAGCTGTGACTGTGCCACATGCCGGCGTACAGCCGCCACAGCTCCAGCTCCGCACGCGGCTGCTCCGGCGCGGCGTCGACGAGGAAGAAGCGGTGCTCCGGGTCGATCTCCACCGGCTCGGACCAGGCCTCGGCCAGCTCGCGCTCGTCCGGGGTCAGCCCGACCCGCTCGCCGTAGCGCTGACGCTGCTCCTCCGAAAGACGCCTCTCCTGGAACA
>SKPT01000215.1 GCA_007119405.1 Phycisphaeraceae bacterium | reverse complement strand
CTGGTGGGTTTCGCTTCGCTCTACCCACCCTACAACGAAGCCGCCAACCACCATGCTGCAACCCAACGACCGCATTCTCTTTCAGGGCGACTCCGTGACCGACACCGGACGTGAGCGCGAGGTCGCCGGCGCCAACGCCGGGCCCGCGATGGGCCGGGGCTATGCCCTGTTCGCCAGCGCTCATCTGCTCGCCGAGCAGCCGGGGGCCGGCTACCAGTTCCTCAACCGCGGCATCAGCGGCAACAACGTCACGGAGCTGGCCGCACGCTGGCAGGTGGACTGCCTGGACCTCGCCCCGGACGTGCTGAGCGTGCTCATCGGCGTCAACGACACGGGGCACGCGGAGCTGACCGCCTCGGAGCGTCACGTGCCGCATGACGCTTACGAGGCGACCTATCGCCGGATCATCGCGGCCGCGCGCCAGGCGAACCCGGCGCTGCGCCTGGTGCTGTGCGAGCCGTTCGCCATCAAGGCCGGGCCGGTGACCGACGGCTGGATCGCGGACGTGCGCCGGCGGGGCGAGATTGTGCGCAAGCTCGCGGCCGAGCTCGACGCGGTGTTCGTGCCCTTCCAGCAGGTTTTTGACGAGGCGCTGGAACTGGCGGGTCCCGAGCACTGGATGCCTGACGGGTTTCATCCGACGGTCGCGGGTCACATGCTGATGGCGCGGTGCTGGCTGGAGCGCGTGGGGGCGGCGGTGGGGGAAGGCATTGCCACGAATGAACACGAATGAACACGAAAGGGGGAGCGTGAGGGATGAGACGGTTGCGTGACTCATCCGCCCCCCCTCTCTCCGGGAGCGGCTGGGGGAGGGTGTCACCCAACGTTGTGAGCTTTGCGGCCGGGGCTCCACCGTAGGGTGGGTAGAGCGAAGCGAAACCCACCACGATGCTCATAGATCCAAGGCAAGACTGGTGGGTTTCGCTTCGCTCTACCCACCCTACAACCGAAGTCCACGGCGTGGGGTATCACCTGCCGCCGTCAGGCTGCCTGAACTTCGGACGCCCCCTGCTGCGACGCATCGGTGAACCGATCACGCAGGGCGGTCGGACGCACCCTCCCCCTACCACTCCCGGAGGGAGGGGGGCAGAACAAGCCTCACGTGCCCTGCTGCGATCATGCCGCTTTTATCCGTGTTTATTCGTGTTCATCCGTGGCCATTCCCCCATGCCCCAGAGCCTGAGCGACATCAAGGCCCTGCTCGCCCGTCACGGCCTGCGGCCGAAGCACCGGCTGGGGCAGAACTTTCTCCATGACCTGGGCTACATGCAGCGCATCGTCGACGCGGCGGAGCTTCACGAAGGCGATCTGGTGCTGGAGGTCGGGGCGGGCACGGGCAGCCTGAGCGAGGCGCTGCTGGAAGCCGGGGCGCGCCTCGTGGCGGTGGAGTTCGATCGCGACCTGGAGCCGATCCTGCGCGAGCGTTTTGCCCCGTTCGGCGAGCGGGCGCGGCTGATCGTCGGCGACGTGCTGGCGTCGAAGCATGCGATCAACCCCGATGTGGTGGCTGCGCTGGGCGACGAGCCGTTCAAGCTCATCGCCAATCTGCCCTACAACATCGCCTCGCCATTGCTGGTGAACCTGGCGATCGATCATCCGGGCATGGGGCGGGGCCTGGTGATGGTGCAGCGCGAGGTGGCCGATCGGCTTGTCGCGCCGCCGGGCTCAAAGACGTTTGGGCCCCTGAGTGTGGTCGTGCAGGCGATGTGCCGGGTGCGGCGGGTGATGAGCCTGCCGCCGGGCTGCTTCTGGCCGCCGCCGAAGGTGAACTCGGCCGTGGTGGAGTTGGTGCGGCGAGAGCGGGCGCTGACGGATGATCCGCACGGGCTGGCGCGCTTCACGCAGATGCTGTTTCAGAAGCGGCGCAAGCAGTTGCGGGCGATATTGGGGGATGTGGCGCTGCCCGCGGGCGTGGCGCCGACGGCCCGGCCGGAGGCGTTGACGGTTGAGCAGATCATCGGGTTGGCGAAGGTGGCGGGGGCGAGGCCCTGAAACCCCCTCCCCCCGGGAGGGGGCAGGGGGAGGGCGTCTGCGTATGGCATGCGTGTGCGAGATGTCGTGACGGAGTGGCGGGGGGCCACTGACAAGCGGAGTCCGCGGAGCTTGTCAGTGATCGTGGACGTCCAACACTGACAAGGCCGCGGCGGCCTTGTCAGTGGCACCCCCATATCACCCATCGCACCCGCTACTCTTGCGAGCCACTTTCACCCACGACGTCGCACGCACCCTCCCCCGGCCCCTCCCGGAGGGAGGGGGGTAGGCGTCACCGCGCCTCGATGCGCTCCCGGCCGTGCATGTACGGCCGCAGGGCGTCGGGCACCGTCACGCTGCCAGCGTCGTTCTGATACAGCTCGAGGATGGGAATGAGGATGCGCGGGCTGGCGATGACGGTGTTGTTGAGGCTGTGGCAGTGGACGTTGTGGCCGGTCTCGCGCTCCTTGTAGCGCAGGTTCAGCCGGCGGCACTGGTAGTCGTGCAGCTTCGAGGCCGAGTGCGTCTCGCCCCACGCACCGAGTGCCCGGCCGTCGGGCCCCGGCTCGCCGCGCGAGGGCATCCACGAGTCGATGTCCACCTGGTCAACCTTCGCAGCCCCCATGTCGCCGGTGCAGATCTGCAGCACGCGATGGGGGATCTCGAGCCTGCGCAGCAGCGCCTCGACGTAGCCGACCATCTCCTGATGCCACCGCGTCGAGACCTCGGCGTCCGCTTCGCAGAGGACCACCTGCTCGACCTTGTCGAACTGGTGGATGCGGTAGAGCCCGGCGGTGTCGCGCCCGGCGGCGCCGGCCTCGCGACGGAAACAGGGGCTGATCGTCGTGTAGCGGCGCGGCAGGTCGTCGGCTTCGAGGATCTCGCCCTGGTGAAAGCCCATGAGCCCGACCTCGCCCGTGCCGGTCAGGTACAGATCATGCCCGCCGCCGCGCTCGGACTCGCGGATCTCGTAGGTGTTCTCGCGTTCGCCGGGGAAGAAGCCGGTGCCGAACATCATCTCGTCGCGCACGAGCACGGGCACGGAGACGGGCGTGAAGCCATGCTCGTGGATCATGGTGTCGAAGGCCAGGCGCAGCACCGCCTGATGCAGGAGCATGCCGTCGCCGGTGAGCACGTAGGAGCGTGCCCCGGCCATCTTGACGCCGCGGGCGGTGTCGAACAGGCCCAACCTTTCGCCAAGCTCGATGTGCGTGGCCGGCTCGAAGCCCTTGTTGTCCTTGAAGGGCTTTTCCGGGTCGAACCAGTCGGGGCACCAGCGGCGGAGCTCGACGTTGTCGTCTTCCGATTCCCCGTCGGGCACGTGCGCGTCCGGGGCCATGGGCACCGCCAGCAGCAGCTCGTCGCGTGTGGCCTCGCGGCGGGCGATCTCGTCGGCCAGCGCCTGCTCCTGGCGCTTGAGCTCGTGGGGCCGCTGCTGGAGCTTCTTCATCTGCTGCTGGAGCCGGGCTTTCTCGTCGTCGCCGGCTTTCTTGAGCCGGCCCGCGAGCTGGCCGATCTCCTTGCCGATGCGGTTCTTCTCGGCCGTGAGCTGCTGCTGGCGGGTCATCGCCTCGCGCAGCTCGGCGTCCAGGGCGAGCAGGCGGTCGATGTCCACGTCGATGCGCTTGGCGTCGGCGGCGCGGCGGTACTTGTCGGGGTCGTTGCGCAGGTCCTTGACGTCGATCATGGCGACATGGTAGCGACGCCGGGCAGGGGCGAGCGAGGCGACACCCACCGCGAACCCTGCGTTCCGGGCGGGGTGAAATCGGTACACTGTATTTCAGATCCCCAATCGGCAATCAGCGATCCAATGTCCACCGCTTTGCGTCAGACGCTCCTGCCCGCCGCCCGTCGCCTGGTCGTGAAGATCGGTACGCAGCTTGTGACGCGCACCGACGACGACGGGCCGCGGCTGGATCTGGCGTACATCCGCCGCATCGCCTCGCAGGTCGCACGGCTGCGGGCGCGGGGCTATGAGCCGACCCTGGTCAGCTCCGGCGCGGTCGGGGCCGGGTGCCTGGAGCTGGGCATCGACCACCGGCCGCGCGACATCGCCGATCTGCAGGCGATCGCGGCCGTGGGCCAGCGCCGGCTCATGGCCCACATGAACCAGGCGTTCCAGCGCCACGGGCTCAAGGTCGGGCAGATGCTGCTGACGCGCGGCGACTTCGACGACCGCACGCGCTTCCTCAACATCCGCAACTGCGTCACCCGCCTGCACGAGCTGGGCTGCGTGCCGATTCTCAACGAGAACGACACCGTGGCGGTGGACGAGATCCGCTTCGGCGACAACGACCTGCTCGCGGCGCTGATGACCACCGCCATCCGCGCCGACGTGCTGATCCTGCTGACCAACGTGCCCGGGCTGCTGGATGAGCGCGGCGAGGTGATCGACGTGGTCGAGTCCGTGGCGAGCCGGCTCTCGCTTGCCCGCGACGAGCGCAGCACCTGGGGCTCGGGCGGCATGGCGTCCAAGCTCGAGGCGGCGCGGCTGG
>SKPT01000489.1 GCA_007119405.1 Phycisphaeraceae bacterium | reverse complement strand
GGTGCTGATCGGTGCCGGTAAGCGCTCGCTGGTTTACGCGCGCCATGCCGAAGCGCACCCCGAGCAGATGCGCGTCGTCGGGGTGGCCGAGCCCGACGAGCATCGCCTCGCGCGCGCCGCTGAGCGCTTTGGCGTGCCGGCCGAACGACAATACTACTCCGCCGAAGCACTTGCCGCCGCGCCGCGCTTCGCCGACGCGGCGATCAACACCACCATGGACCGCGAGCACCTGCCCACCACGCTGCCGCTGCTCGAGACCGGCTACGACGTGCTGCTGGAAAAGCCCTTCGCCGTCAGCGCCGACGAGCTCTGGCGGTTCGTCGACGCCGTGCAGCGCACGCAGCGGAAGCTGATGATCTGCCACGTGCTGCGCTACGCCCCGTTCTACCGCCAGATCCGCGAGCGCGTCGCCGCCGGCGACATCGGCCACATCGCCCACGTGCGCACCGCCGAGTACGTCGGCTACGACCACATGGCCGCGGCGTTCGTGCGCGGCAAGTGGAATCGCCGCGCCGTCAACCCCATCCTGCTGGCCAAGTGCTGCCACGACCTGGACCTGATCTGCTGGATGAAAAGCGGCGCCTGGCCGCGCCGCGTCGCCAGCTTCGCCGGCCGATCCATCTTCACCCCCGAGCAGGCGCCCGAGGGCGCCGGCACGCGATGCCTCGTGGACTGCCGGATCGAGCGCGACTGCTCCTACTCCGCCAAACGCATCTACGTCGAACGCAAACGCTGGAGCCAGTACGCCTGGCACTGCATCGAGCACATCGACAACCCCACCGACGAGGACAAGCTCCACTCGCTGCGCACCGACAACCCCCACGGCCGATGCGTCTGGCACTGCGACAACGACGTCGCCGACCACCAGGGCGTGACCATCCAGTTCGACGACGCCACCACCGCCCAGCACTCGCTCGTCGGCGGCGCCGCCAGGGCCGTGCGGCAGATGCACCTGATCGGCACGCGCGGCGAGATCCAGGGCAACCTCGAGGACGGCGCCTTCACCGTCCACCGCGTCGGCGACGAGCCCGAGCACGTCAAGCTCGATGTCACCGGCGACATGCACGGCGGCGGCGACCTGCGCCTCGTCGGCGACTTCCTGCGCGTCGTGCGCGGCGAGCAGGCGTCGATCTCCACCACCCACCTCAACGACTCGCTGGCCAGCCACCTCATCGCCTTCGCCGCCGACGAGGCGATGCGCCAGCACAAGGTCGTCGAGCTCGCCGACGCCCCGGCCGAGCACGCCGCGACGTGACCCGGCCGGGCCTCGGGTGCCACTGGCGGCTTGTCCGCCAGTGCCCAGGCGCACCGAAGCTCGGCGGCCCTGCAACCACTGCCGCACGGGTGCGCAATCGAACGCTCCACACCACAGGCGGCGCCGAGGCACTGGCGGGCAAGCCGCCAGTGGCACCCCGTGATTGACGGGCAACTTGTATCAATCGCCACTGACAAGCTCCGCCCCCTCCACACCTCCGCTTGTCAGGGGCACCCGATCTACTGCCCCTTCGACTCCACCGCCTCCACGCCCGCCGGCCGCGCCACCCAGCCCGCCACCCAGCCCTCCAGCAACTGCGCCCGTGTCCACACGTTCAGCGCCGGGTCGTCGATGCTTTCCATCCACGCCACCAGCCGCCCGCGCAGCCGCGCCAGCTCATCGGCATGCCCCGCCTCGAACGCCAGGTTCGTCAGCTCCCCCGGATCGCTGGCCAGATCGTACAGCTCATCCTCGGCCGTCATGTTCCAGATGTACTTGTACCGCCGGTCGCGCACCATCCGCTGCGAGTAGAGGCCGAACTGTCCGCCGTGATACTGGGCGAAGATGTCCCCGCGCGGCGACGCGTCCTCGCCACTCGCCACCGTCAGCAGATCACGCCCCTCAAAGCTCGCTGGCACCTCCACTCCCGCTGCCGCGCACAACGTCGTCGCCAGGTCGATCTCGTTGCTCACGAACGCATCGCAGCGCACGCCTGGCGGCACCCCCGGCCCGCGCATGATCAGCGGCACGCGCTGCACGTCCTCGTACATGACGTAATGCTTGTCAACCATCCCGTGCCCGCCGCACATGTCGCCGTGGTCGGTCGTGTAGACCACGAGCGTCTCGTCGGCCAGCCCAAGCTCGTCCAGCGCCGCCAGCACGCGCCCCACCTGCGCATCGAGCAGGCTCACCTCCGCCAGGTACAGCGCCACCGTCGGCGCCCACCGCGACCAGTCCCACCCCTCGACCTGCCAGCTCATCCGCTGCTGCCGCTGGATGTACGGCTTGCTCACCAGCGGATCGGGAAAGCTCGGCCAGGGCTCGACGTCCGCCGCGTCGTACATCGCCGCGAACGCGGCCGGCGGGACGCTGGGCAGATGGGGCTCCGACGGGTCCCATCGCACGAGCCACGGCCGGGCCGACGCGGCCGCCTCGCGCAACTGACCAATGACGTGATCCGCCTCCCACGCCAGCGGCATCTGCTCCGGCTCGCCCTCGTCGACGTGGCCGAAGAGATTGAACGGCCCATTGCTGGGCTTGCGCGGCGGCAGGCCCTGCTCGGCGCGCCACCGGTCGTAGCCCGGCCTGCGCTTGACATGCTCGTCAAAGCCGAAGTCCGTCGCCGGCCCCGCCAGCTCGCCGGCATACTTGCCCACCTGCCGCAGCGTGTAGCCGGCGTCGGCGAGCAACCGGCTCCACGTCGGCAGCGCCGCGTCGGCCGCCCGGTACGCCTCCGCGCCGGGATTGGTCCGGCAGCCGTGCTGGCTCGGCCAGCACCCGGTCATCAGCGAAGCCCGCGCCGGCGTACACACCGCGCACGGCGTGAACGCGTGCGAAAAGCTCACCCCCTTGCCCGCCAGGCGATCCAGGTGCGGCGTGCGCACGAGCCGATGCCCGTGCGCCCCCAGCACGTCGTAGCGGTGCTGGTCCGCGTGCAAAAGTAGGACGTTCGTGGCCATGGCGACATCGTAACCCCTCCCTTTCGCACGGGCGCGCACCTGCCCCGGCCCTGCCGGGCGGGGTGATCATTCCCCGCGGCAACGGGTGCGGGTATGATCGAGCCATGACCAGGCTCGTCCCGCTCATCGCCGCGCTCGCCCTGCTCGCCACCGCCCCCACCCGCGCCGAGCAGCCCATCACCGTCGAAGCCTACACCGCCGCGCTCGCGGCGCTGGCCGAGCCGATCGCCGGCCTCGAGGAGCTGGACGATCTCATCGCCCGCGCCGCCGAGGCCCGTGTGGTGCTGCTGGGCGAGTCGTCGCACGGCACCGAGCAGTACTACACCTGGCGCGCCGAGATCACCCGCCGCCTCGTCATCGAGCACGGCTTCAACATCGTCGCGATCGAGGGCAACTGGGCCTCGGCGCAGCTCCTGAACGACCACATCCAGCACGAACCGGCGAGCACCGACACCCTCGCCGATGCCCTGGCCACAGGCTTCGCGCAGCGCTGGCCCTACTGGATGTGGGCCAACGAGCTGACACTCAACCTCGCCCGCGACCTGCGCGCCCACAACGCCGACGCCCCCGGCGACAGGCGCGTCGGGTTCTATGGCCTGGACGTGCACCACGTCGACGCGGTGATCGACCACCTCCTGACCAAGCTCCAGGCCATCGACGCCGACCTGGCCGCACGCGCACGCGAGCACTACGCCTGCCTGGCGCGGTTCGACGATCCCACGGCCTACGCGCGCCACCTGGCCCAGGGCGGCGAAGCGTGCAGCGTTGGCGTCGAGGCGGTGCTCGAGCTACTCGCCGGGCACGCCGACGTGATGCCCGATGACCGCACGCGCTTCAAGGTCACCGAGGCCGCCCGCGTCGTCCTCGCCGCTGAGGCCCATCTGCGTGCGATGGTCCAGGGCCAGGCCGAGCCATGGAACCGCCGCGTGCGGCATTGGGACGCGCAGCTCGCCCGGCTGATGAAGCGCCGCGGCGAGGATGCCCGCGCCATCGTCTGGGCGCACAACACCCACATCGGCGACGCCCGCGCCACCGCCATGGCCGAGGCGGGCATGGTCAACATCGGCCAGCTCGCGCGCCGCCGCTACGGGCCCGAGCAGGTCTACGCGATCGGCTTCGCGACCTACCGCGGCGACGTCACCGCCGCCCGCGCCTGGGGCCGGGGCCATCACCACACGCTCGTGCCCCGCGCCACGCCCACCAGCCTCGAAGGCATGCTCAATCGCCTCGACGAGCCCAAGCTGCTGCTGCGATTCGACGGCCGCGACATCCCGCCGGTGCTGGAGCATCACGTCCTGCACCGCGCCAAGGGGGTGGTCTACGACCCGCTCAACGAGCGCGGCAACTACGTCCCGACGATCGTCCCGCAGCGCTACGATGCCCTGATCTTTTTCCACCGGACCGACGCGCTCCAGCCCTGGTCAGCCGAGGATCGGTAGGAATCCGGATGATTGCCTGTGCCGGTGCCGTGGCTTGTCCGCGAAGCGGCACGCCGTGACACAGGACGTGCGGCGCCGGTCAACCGTCGCCGCGCCTCACGT
>SKPT01000242.1 GCA_007119405.1 Phycisphaeraceae bacterium | reverse complement strand
GGCACATCGCGTTCAACTTCGAGCAGATCATGGAGCTGACGCGGATGGCGGCGATGCGCGTCAAGAAGCTGGCGCCCAGGGCCAGGACGATCATCGAGCTGCGCGAGCCGTTCGGCGAGTACTACGCGAGCAACGCCCGGTCGATCCCGCCGCTGACGTATGCCGACCTGGTGGTGCAGGCGCAGATCAACTTTGACGGGTTCGGGTTGCAGTATCTGATGGGCCAGGCCCAGCCGGGGCAGTACGCACGGGACCTGATGCAGGTGAGCACGCTGATCGAGCAGTACCTGGGCTTCGGCAAGCCGGTGCACTTCACGGCCGGGGCGCCGAGCGAGCCGGTGACGCAGATGATGATCGCGGACCCGGACGCGAGCGAGCCGGTGGACGATAACAGCGGGTACTGGCGTCGGCCGTGGTCGCCGCAGGTGCAGGGGCATTGGCTTGAGGCGGTAATGCAGGTGGCGCTGAGCAAGCCCGGCATCGAGTCGGTCGCGTGGCATGAGTTCAAGGATCACCCGGGGATGGCGCTGCCGCTGTCGGGGCTGATGAGCGAGGCGCTGGAGCCGAAGGAGGCGTTTGCCCGCCTGGTGGCGTTTCGCAAGACGCTCGGCGCGGACGCCGACGCCTCGCCGCCGGATGAGCCGGCGTCGATCGATCGCGACGAGGACGAGGTGCGCGAGGAGGGGTGAGGATCATGGCGGCGCGGCGGGCGCCGTCCGTGCCGTTCGTCCGTGTGATGACGGCAGAAGCATGGCCACGGGCGGCGGAATCGTTTTCCTCTTTTTTCTTCGTGCGACCTTCCTGTTCATCGTTTCTCCGTGGCTTTGAGGAGCCCGCCCTTTGCGTGACCCGCACCTGAACAAGCTCGCCGACGTGATCGTGCACTACTCCACCGGCGTCAAGGCCGGGCAGCTCGTACGGATCTCCGGCCCGCCGATCGCCACGCCGCTGATCGAGGCGATCTACGAGCGCGTGCTGGCGGCCGGGGCGCATCCCCAGGTGCGCATGGCACCGGAGGCCCTGACGGACATTTTCTACGAGCAGGCGAGCGAGGAGCAGCTCAAGTTCGTCAGCCCGCTGGTGATCGAGGAGATCAAGACGATCGACGCGACGATCGGCCTGTGGGCGGAGACCAACACCAAGAGCCTGTCGCGCATCGACCCGGCGCGGCAGAGCCTGGCGTCCGCGGCCCGCAAGCCGGTGATGGAGATCTTCATGAACCGCGCCGCGGCGGGGGAGCTGAAGTGGTGCGGCACGCTCTACCCGACCGAAGCCTCGGCCCAGGACGCGGAGATGTCGCTGCGGCAGTATGAGAAGTTCGTCTTCGAAGCCGGGCACCTGGACAAGGACGACCCGGTGGCGCAGTGGCGCGCGATCGAGAAGGCGCAGCAGGTCGTGGTCGACTACCTCAAGGACAAGAAGGAGCTGCGCTTCGTCGCCGCCAACGGCACGGACCTGACGGTGAACGTTGAGGGGATGACCTGGATCAACTGCGCCGGGCGGGAGAACTTTCCCGATGGCGAGGTGTTCACGGGGCCGAACCTCGAGGCCGCCGATGGTGGCGTCAACGGCGTGGTGCGCTACAGCTTCCCGGCGGTGCATGCCGGGCAGGAGGTGCACGACATCGAGCTGACGTTCGAGAAGGGGCGGGTCGTCGAGGCGAAGGCGTCCAAGGGCGAGGCGTTCCTGAAGCAGATGCTCGATCAGGACGCCGGGGCGCGGGCTTTGGGGGAGATCGCCATCGGCACGAACTACAACATCACGCAGTACACGCGCAACACGCTCTTCGATGAGAAGATCGGCGGCACGTTCCACGCGGCCGTGGGGGCGGGGTACCCCGAGACGGGCAACCGCAACAGCTCGGGCCTGCACTGGGACATGGTGTGCGATCTGCGGGCCGAGGCCGGCGGGGGCACGATCAGCGCGGACGGGGAGGTGTTTCACCGCGACGGGCGGTTTGTGATTGAGGGGTGTGAGCTGTAGGCGGGGCGGTGAGGGCAGGGGGGAACCACCGATGCATGTCGATGCACATTGATGGGGAGGGGATGAGGGTGGGGATGGGAGTGTTGGTTGTTGTCAGCTCGAACTGACCGGTTCCGACCCCCCTCCCTCCGGGAGGGGCTGGGGGAGGGTGCGTCCGACCAGTCTGGGTGACCGATCTGGCGCGCGCGGTTGCAGGAAACGCGTGGACGTGAAATAGGCATACGGTGCCAGGTGACGCCCTCCCCCTGCCCCTCCCGGTGGAAGGGGGGTTGGAGTCGGGCGCCCTGGGTGTTGTTAGCCGTCGTCCGGGCGCGACGGCTAACGATGCGGTGGCGCCATGGGTTCATTGAAGTCCGGGTCGAGTTCGGCGAGGCGGTCGTGGTAGCGCAGGAGGATGCGGGTCTTGCGGTCGGGCAGGAGCAGGCTGATGCCGGTGCCGAGCAGGGCGATGGCCGAGGCGACGAGGCCGCCGGAGGCGAAGCCGCTGACGTAGGCCAGCAGGTAGCTGGCTTCGGCCGCGTCGGTCAGGTGCTGCTCGATCCTGTCGCGCGGGTCGGTGACGTTGGGGTCGGTGGCCAAATGCATCATGACGTCCGGGCTGGCGGCGGCGGCCATCGCCGCATCGCGGAAGAATCGCTCGCTCTGGTACGCGGGGAGCATCGAACCGAGGCTGGCGAGGATGAGCACCGCCGCGAGCGGGTGCCGCCAACGCCGGAAGCGTCGAAGGCGATCGATCCAATCGGCCTCGCTGACGCGCCATGAAAGAAACGTCGTCTCGTCGGTTGCCGTCATCGTGCGATCCTCCAACGCCGGTGCCACACAGCATCGCGCAGCGTGCTGTCTGCCGGTCGTCCATGGGCCGCCCGCACACAGCACCCTTTGGGGATGCTGTGTGGCACCCGGCGTGCGCCATTGCAGCGGACCCACCGGCGTGATGAGGACGTACGGTGGCAGGTGACGCCCTCCCCCTGCCCCTCCCGGTGGGAGGGGGGTCGGAATCACGCTCGCCCGCGGCAGCGATCACCCGCCGCGGCGGCGTCGGCCGGAGCTCTTGCCGCGCGGTCCCTTCTTCGATGCCTTCGACTTCCCGGACTTCTTCGACTTCCCCGACTTCGTTGACTTCTTCGACTTCTTGCTCGTCCTGGCGCCGCTCTCCTTGTCGCCTCGCTTCTTGGACTGCTTGATCTTCTGCGTCTCGCCATGAGCCTTGGCGGCGCCGCTGGGCTGCTTGCGCCTGGTCGGCTTGCCCTGGCCTTTGCCGTTGCCCTCGACGATGACCAGGTCGAGTTGTCGGCGGGCGAGGTCGACGTTGGCGATCCGCACGATGAAGCGGTCGCCGATGGTGATGCTTCGGCCGGATCGCTGGGCGACGAGCGCGCCGGTGTTGGGGTTGAGCTGCCAGCGTTCGTCGCGGCCGGGCAGCTCGCTGGTGCGGATGAGCCCGTCGACGAGGTAGCGGTCGATCTGCATGAACACGCCCGTGCCGGTGACGCCGGTGACGGTGCCCTGGAAATCCTCGCCCAGGTGCTCGGCCAGCAGCTCCATGACCAGGTAGTTGCGCAGCTCGCGTTCGGCGTCCTCGCTGTTGCGCTCGGTGGTCGAGCAGTGGCGGCCGATCTCGTGCAGGCGTTTCTCGTCGGGCAGGCGGTCGTCGCCGGCGACGTCGCGGGCGAGGCGTCGGCTGCCGCCCTTGCCGCGGCGGGCCTCGTGGCCCCCGGCGTCGAAGAAGGCGTCGAGCCCGCGGTGCACGACCAGGTCGGGGTAGCGCCGGATGGGGCTCGTGAAGTGCGTGTAGTGCTCGCTGGCGAGCGCGAAGTGGCCGATCAGCAGCGGGGCGTATTCCGCCTTGGAGAGGGTGCGGAGCACGGCCAGGTGCACGGCGTGCTGCGCCGGCTTGCCGCGCACCGAATCGAGCAACGCCTGAAGCTCGCGCCGGCTGGGGCGCTGCGGGATGTTGTAGCCGGCCACACGCGCGAACTGGCGCAGCTCGCCCAGGTCGTAGGCGTCCGGGTCGGGGTGGACGCGGCGGATCATCGGCAGGCCCAGTGCGTCGAACAGGCGCGCCGCCGCCTCGTTCGCCTCGACCATGAACATCTCGATGATCCGGTGCGTGAACGCATCGTCCTCCGGCTCGGCGTCGATCACCCGGCCCGTGTCGTCGAAGACCAGCTCCACCTCCGGCAGGTCGAGGTTGATCATCCCCGCCCCCTGGCGGCGTGCGAGGATGAGCCGGGCCAGCTCGTCCATCATCTTGAGCTGCTGCACAAGCTCCTTGGGGTAGCGCGGCTCGCTCTTGGTGTGCTGGCGCGCCGCCCGCAGGTCGCCGTCGATCAGCGCCTGAGCCTCGAGGTAGGTCAGCCGCTTGCGCGAGCGGATCACCGATCGGCTGAAGCGCTGGCCCAGCACTTTGCCGCGACCATCGAGGTAGATGAACGCCGATTTCGTGAACCGGTTTACCCCTTCCTGAAGCGAGCACACGCCGTTGCTCAGCAGCTCCG
>SKPT01000360.1 GCA_007119405.1 Phycisphaeraceae bacterium | reverse complement strand
GCGTGGGCATCTGGCCCCACCGCTACAACGAGGACATCTACTTCCTCAACAACCACATCACCCCGACGATCAACATCACCCATCAGAACGCCCGGCGGCTGGTGTTCAAGAACAACGTGCTCGGCCGGCTCGACGGCTACCCGCCGGACGACACCTTCACCTTCGCCCACAACATCTATCTCGAGCCCACGCGCGGCCTTGCGGAAGGCGAGTTCATCGTCGCGGACCTGGACCGCGTGGTGCGCGCCGCCGCCGCCGAGGACTTCCGCCCCGTGCCGGCGGGGCCGACCATCGACATGGGCACGGACGTCAGCGACCTGTACCCGCGCGAGACGTTCCCCGACTTCGACTTCGACGTGGACCGCGCGGGCAACCCCCGCGTGCATGGCGAGGCGATCGATATTGGTCCCTATGAGCGGGCGTATGAGCCGGGCGAGCTCGACGCCCGCCCGACCATCGCCACGGGCGCCGATGCCGAGCCGGCCGACCCCATCGAGGCCTACAGCCCGATTCCCGACGCAGAGCCCATCATCCTGCGCGGTACCGAGTTCACCGACGAGGGCGGCGGGTCGGTCCGCGTCGTCCCGGCGCACGACCAGGCCCGCTACAACCAAGTCCGTTTCTGGAACGACGAGGGGCACTGGCTGGCGTACGAGATGGAGGTGCCGGAGGCGGGCGAATACCAGCTTCGCCTGCGATATGCGTCGGATCTGCTCGCCCCGCGGCAGATCGAGGTCAACGGGCGGGTGATCGTCGACGAGGTGACGATTCCCGTCACCGGCGGTTGGGGGACGTTCGACACCATCGAGATCGGCACCCCGCTGCCGCTGGAGGCCGGCGAGAACACGCTCCGCTTCACCAGCCTGGGGGGTAACGGCTGCAACCTGGACATGGTGGAGCTGCTGCGTGACGGCGAGCCGGTCGCCAGTGTCAGCGCCGGCGATTTCGTCGACCAGGGCGGCGGCAGCGTCGAGGTGGTGCCCGCGCCGCACCACGGCCTCTTTTCCCACTGGAACGACGAAGGCCACTGGCTCGAGTGGACGGTCGAGGATGCCCGGGCGGGCAAGTACAAGGTGGTCGTCCGCTACGCCACACTCGCGACGTCGCCCAGGGCCGTCGCGGTCAACGGCCAGCCGGTGGAGGGGCTGGAAAGCTTCGTGCTCGAACGCACACCCGGCTGGCGACATGCCGCCGAAGCGGCGCTGCCCGCCCCGATCGAGCTCGACGACGGCCGCAACGTCATCCGGTTCACCAACGTCGGCGGTGGCGGCCTGAACTTCGACGAGATCCGGCTTGTCCCCGTGGAGTGATCCGGGCGATCGCGCGTCGGATGCACCTCATAGGAGCAGCGGGTGCGGCGTTGGATGATCGGGGTGCCACTGGCGGCTTGCCCCCCAGTGCCCAGGCGCACCGCAGCCCATCTACCGTGCAAACGGCGTGGGCGTTGCGTGATCGAACCACCCACGCCGTACGGGCCGCAGCGGCACTGGCGGACAAGCCGCCAGTGGCGCCCACCTTGCCGCGTCGCTCGTCTGCCACAAATCTGAGGTGCACCCCGCGCGTCTGCCATGGCGATGGCGGCGAGCCCCGATGCTGTCGGTTTGCCGCGGCTTCCGGCCCAAGGCCGGCATGCCCGAGGCCACATGCCTTCATGTCACCGGTCGAGCGTGCGGAAGACCCGGCGTCGACGCAAATGCGCCCGGGAGGAGTCGAACCCCCAACCTACGGATCCGAAGTCCGTCGCTCTATCCAATTGAGCTACGGGCGCGGCTGGGCAAGTCTACCACGGATCACCGGCGGCGTCCGGCCAAGCCCGTCATGATGCAACCCCGGGGCCAAATCGCCGCGCCGACGCTGACGCGCCGTGACCCGGCGCCTAGAATCGCGCGGTGCCACGACTCGGCTAAGGTGTGTCAAGAAAGGAGTTAGACACATGAGAGCCATGGGTCTGATGGCGATAGCGGCAATGGTGTTTTCCCTGACCAGCCTTGGCGGGTGCGAGACGGCCCCGCCGCGGGTGCAGGACCGCGAGGACCTCGAGTCGCAGGTCCAGTTGACGCTCGAGCGGTTCATTGATCGCGACCCCGGCTTGGAGCGGGCCATCGATGAGGCGTACGCGTACGCCGTGTATCCGTCGGTCGGCAAGGCCGGCGCGGGCGTCGGCGGGGCGTACGGCCGGGGGATGGTCTTCCGCGACAACGAGCACATCGGCTGGACGGACGTGACGCAGGGCACGGTCGGGCTGCAGCTCGGCGGGCAGACGTACAGCCAGTTGCTGCTGCTCGAGGACAGCGCCGCCCTGGGACGCTTCCAGCGCGGCGGGCTGAAGCTCTCGGCCAACGCCTCGGCGGTCGCGGCCCGACAGGGCGCTTCGCAGGCGGCGAACTACGAGGACGGCGTGCTCGTGTTCACCATGACCACCGGCGGGCTGATGTTCGAGGCCTCCATCGGCGGGCAGACGTTCGGCTTCACGCCGGTGACGGCGCCCGACGACGAGGACATCATCGAGCCCATCGATGAGGAGCCGCTGATCGAGGACGAGCCGATCGACGACGTCGACGAGGATGAGCCCATCAACGACGACGACATGCAGTGGTAAGCCTCGCCGCTGATGCCTGACCCTGGCAGGGGCCCCGGCCGCATACCCGCGGCCAGGAACGCCGGCGGCCGCCCGCCGGCGGCGCCCTTGTCAGGCAGGGGGGAGCGGGGTGGGCAGGGTGTGGTCAGGTCCGCCAGCGACAGCGCAGGCGTGCCCGACCCGCTCTGTCCGCCCCGCGGGAGGCGGCTGCATGCATCACAAGTCCCGCCGTGTCCCGGCCCGCCCGCGAAGCGGCAAGCCGGCCGCGAAGCTGAGCATCATGCCGTGGCGCCGGCCGCCTCGGGCCGGTGATGGCGCGTCACTGCCGGGGCGCGGTGGGGGTCGGCGTAGAACGCGGCCTCGGCCTGGCCGGTGCGCGTCTGGCGCGCAAAGCGGATCAGGTGATGCGTCACCGTGCCGACGTGGATCGCGTCCTCGGCGCGCCCGGCCTTGAGCAGGGGCCCGGCGACGTCCCAGAACAGGCGGCGATAGTCGGCGCGCACGCCCACGTGCCAGAGCACGCGCGAGATGACGCTGGCGCCGTAGGCCATCTGGCGGGCGGTGAGCTTGCGGTCGAAGTCGACGCGGTGGGGGAAGGTGATGTGGGGCTGGTCGCGGAAGCGGCCGTAGAGCCGGGCCGGCTCGTAGGCCGCGTCGATGCAGCGGCGCCACATCGCCATGACCTGGTCGTAGGGGAGCTTGAAGTCGACGTTGGAGGCCCGGCCGGGCGCGTCGATCAGCCGGCCCTCGGCGGCGAGGCGGTCGTAAAGCGGCGTCCTGGGCAACGCATAAAGCAGGTTGATCGTCAGCAGCGGGATGCGCGACTGCTCGATGAACTCGATGATGCGGTCGGCGGTGTCGGGCGTGTCGGTGTCCAGGCCCAGGATGATGCCCGAGATGACCTCGATGCCATGGTCGTTCAACGCCTTGACGGAGTCGAGGATGGGCTGGCGCATGTTCTGCTTCTTGCGCATGGCGGCCAGGGCTTGGGGCTCGGGCGTCTCGATGCCGCAGAAGCAGGCGGTGAAGCCGGCGAGCTGCATCTGGGCCAGGACGTCGGGCATCTGCGCCAGGTTGAGCGTGGCTTCGCAACTGAAGCGCACCTTGTAGCCGTGGCGCTGCTGCCAGTCGATCAGGGCGGGCAGGAGCTGGCGGGCGGCGGCGGGGTTGGCGATGAAGTTGTCGTCGACGAAGTAGACCGCCCCCCGCAGGCCGCGCTGGACCATGATGTCCAGCTCGCGGCAGATGCGCTCCGGGCTCTTGAGCCTGGGGTTGCGGCCGTAGAGCGCGGGGATGTCGCAGAACTCGCACATGAACGGGCAGCCGCTGGAGAACTGCACGCTGGCCAGGAAATAGCGCCGCAGGTCGATCAGGTGATACGCGGGCATGGGCATGGCGTCCATGTCCAGCCGCCGGTCGGTGGTCAGGATGATCTGCTCGTCGGGTCGGCGGATGCCGCGGTCCAGGCGGTCGATGAGCTCGTCGGTGGCGTCGCCGAGCTCGCCGACATGAAGGATGTCGACCTCGCGGTAGTACGCCGGGCAGGCCGAGACGCTGGGCCCGCCCAGGACCGTGAGCCGGCCGAAGGCGTGGGCGCGGCGGTTGATGCGGTTGATCTTGTCGCGCTGCACGTGCATGCCGCTGATGAGCACGACGTCGGCCCATTGCAGCTCGCGGTCGCGGACGGGGCGGATGTTCTCGTCGACGAAGCGGACCTGCCAGGAGCTGGGCATGTACCCGGCGATCAGCAGCAGGCCCTGCGGCGGCATGAAGGCACGCACGCCCAGCAGCGGGTAGGCGTGCTGGAAGGTGCCGAAGGAGTGGGCGTAGGCGGGGAAGACGCACAGGATCCGGCGGCGGCTGCCCCGGGCGGCGCGGGAGCGGGCCGGCGGACGCGGTGCTC
>SKPT01000620.1 GCA_007119405.1 Phycisphaeraceae bacterium | reverse complement strand
GTCAGCCCGTAGCACGCCGTGCCCAGACCGCCGCTGATGTACGGCGGAAACTCCCAGCCAAACATCAAGACCCGCATCGCCCGGCTCCTTCACCGCCCCGACCGCGACGATAGCACGACGCCGACATTTCCACCAATCCGCTAGCCCGCCGGCCCCACCTGCACCACGCAGAAAAGGTTGTCATCCGGGTCCGCCAGCACCACGAAATCGTCGCCCGCCTTGTACCGCCACGGATACCGCCGCGCCCCCAGCCCGACCAGGCGCTGCACCTCGCCCGTCTGATCCTCGATGTACAGGTCCAGGTGCAGCCACGGCCGCTTGCCCTGACGCGGCGCGTCCACCCGGTCCAGCGAAACATTCGGCCCGCGCCCGCGCGGATCCGTCAACACCACCCACCCGTCCCGCGCCGGCTCACGCTCGACATACCCCAGCGCCCCACCCCAGAACGCCAGCATCCTCTCAAACTCGTAACAACGGATCACGATCGACCCAATACGCAAATCCATGCAACACCTCCCGGGTGCCACGCGTAAAGTTCAAGGCGTTGGGTGCCACGGCTTGTCCCGCAGGGCAAGCCGTGCGCTGCGCCGCGCCGGGTGCCACTGGCGGCTTGCCCGCCAGTGCCTCGGCGCTGCCCCGCAACCCTCACCCCCGCTGGCGCAACGCCTCGAACAGCAGCACCGCCGCGGCGTTCGACGCGTTGAGCGAGTCGACCACTTTCCCCCGCATCTCGATCCTGACCCGCTCGGCACCTTCCGCCTCCAGCCACGCCTCACCCAGCCCCTCGTCCTCCGGCCCGATCACCACCGCCACCGGCCCGCGCCAGTCGAAGCGCGTGTGAGGCGTCGCCTCGCCCGGCGTCGCCAGCGCCAACCGCACCCCCGCCGCGCGCAGATGCTCGCGCACCTCGGCCTCGCCCATCGCCAGCACCGGCGTCGTGAACACCGCCCCCGTGCTCGTGCGGATCGCGTTGGGGTTGTACGCGTCCACCACCGCCCCGGCCACGTACACCGCCTGGCATCCCGCCGCCTCGGCCGTGCGCACCATCGCCCCCAGGTTGCCCGGCTTTTCCACGCCCACCGCCACCAGGTACAGCGTCGCCCCGCTCACCGCCGGCAACCCATCGACCGACCAGGCCGGCTGCTCGAAAACCGCCAGCACACCCTCCGGCTCGCGCACGTACGCGACCTTCTCAAAGACGCGCGCCGACGCCCGGAGATGCACCACCTCTGCGCCCATCCGCCGCGCCAGTTCATCCGCCGCCTCACCGAGCCCGTGCCGCTCCAGCAGCTCGCGGCACATCCACACCTCCCGCGCCGCCAGCCCCGCCGCCAGCGCCCGGACCACCTCGCGCTGTCCCTCGGCGATGAGCAGCCCCGTCCGCCGACGATGCCGCTGCTGGCGCAGCCGCACCACCTGCCTGACCCGCGGGTTCGCCGCGCTGCTAATCTCCACGACGCGCATGGCCGGATATTAAGCTCTGCCCCCGCCGCTCGCGGCTTCGCGAGGCTCACCCGACGCCTGCGGCCGCGCCATCGCCGGAACCTCCCATGCAAGACCCTGCCGTCCGCTTCACCGCCGTCGAGACCGTCGAGCTCACCTCCCAGCCGCCGCCGGCGCCCGGGCCCGGGCAGGTCTGCGTGCGCCTGAGCTGCTCGGCCATCTCGCCCGGGACCGAGCTGGCCACGCTCCGCGGCAAGGCCATGGCCCTGCCGATTACGCCCGGCTACTCCGCCGCCGGCGTCGTCGAAGCGCTCGGCCCCGACGTCGAAGGCCTGACCCCCGGCCAGCGCGTCGCCGTCCACGCCCCGCACGCCGCCCGTGCCACCGTCAGGCGCGAGCATTGCCACGCCCTGCCCGAGCACCTGCCCCTGCCCCACGCCGCCCTCTACCGCCTCGGCTCCATCTCCCTCCAGGGCGTCCGCAAGGCCCAGCTCCAGCTCGGCGAACGCGTCGCGGTCGTCGGCCTCGGGCCCATCGGCCAGCTCGCCGCCGACCTCGCCTGGCTCAACGGTGCTGGCCAGGTCGTTGGCATCGATCCTCAGGCCTGGCGCGGCGAGCTCGCCCTGGCCGGCCACACGACCCGTCACGTCGCCCGCGCGGAGGATCTGCCGCCCGAGAGCTTCGACGTCGTCATCGAGGCCACAGGCCTGCCCGAGGTCATCCCCGCCGCGCTCGAGCTCGCCCGGTCGCGCGGCCGGGCCGTGCTGCTCGGCTCACCGCGCGGCACCACCGCCCACTTCGACTTCTACCGCCTCGTCCATCGTAAGGGCCTGACCCTCGTCGGCGCCCACGACGCCACGCGCAGTGTGCACGACAACCTCGGCCCCTGGCGCACCGGCGCCTTCGACGGCGACACGATCATCAACCTCATGGCCGACGGCCGCCTCAACGTCGAGCGCCTCATCAGCGACGAGACCCCCGGCCTCGACGCCCCAACCGCCTACCAGCGCCTGCTCGCCGGCAACGAACCGCTCATGACCATCCTCCTGCGCTGGGACCGGCCCGGCACATGAGTGACGCCCCCGCCCGGGACACACCCCCAACGCCCGACCTGAGCGAGTCCGCGAGCGAAGGTCGGGATTCCGTCCGCTTACCCGGCACCACCGCCCCCGGGTCACGACTTCGCCGCCTCGTGGCGCGGAAACAGCGCTGCGCCCTTCTCGATCGCGGTGCCCGGCTCCAGCCCGCCCCACTTCACCCACGCCGCCAACTCCCCGCGGCCCTTGTTCGCCACCGCCTCCGCGTACCGCCCGCACCCCAGCCGCCGCCACAGCTCCTCCATCCGCTCGGGCATCACCGGCCAGAGCAGCAGCGACGCGATGCGCAGCGCCTCGGCGCAGTTGTAGAGGATCGTGCCGACCTGCTCCTTGTTCGCCGGATCCTTGGCGAGCTTGAACGGCTCCTCGATCTCGATGCAACGATCGATCGCGCGCACGACGCCCATCGCCCGCTCGCAGTACCCCGACAGCTCCAGGGCCCACATGTCCCCGTCCGCCTCCTCCACCGCCGCGCCCACCGCCCGGCGCACCAGCGCCACCCCCTCGAGCCCGTGCCCGGCGTTGGCGGGCACCCGGCCCTCGAAATACCGCCCAATCATGTTCGTCACCCGATTGGCGCAGTTGCCCACCGTGTTCGCCAGGTCGCTGTTGTACACGTCGATGAACTTGGCTTCGGCGAAGTCGGCGTCGGTGGCGCCCATCGGCCCATGCGTGGTCAGGTAGTAGCGCAGCGCGTCCAGGCCGAAGGTCTCGACGTACCCGTCCAGCTTCTCCAGGTCGATGAAGTTGCCCAGGCTCTTGCTCATCTTTTGGCCCTCGGCGATCCAGAAGCTGTGGGCGTAGAGCGTGCGAAACAGCGGCTTGTCCAGCGCCATCAGCATCGCCGGCCAGATCACCGCGTGAAACCAGAGAATCTCCTTGCCGATCAGATGCACGTCCGCCGGCCAGAGGTCCGCCCGATCGTTCGCCTCGATGGCCGTCAGGTAGTTGAACAGCGCATCGATCCACACGTAGATCGAGTGCTCCGGGTCGCCCGGCATTGGCACGCCCCAGGGCTCGGTCGACCGTGTGATCGCCACGTCGTTGAGCCCGGCGCGGACCCGCGCCAGCACCTCGTTGCGCCGCGCCTCGGGCGCGATGAACGCCGGATGCGCCTCGATGTACGCGATCAGCCGATCCTGGTACTTGCTCAGCGCGAAGAAGTAGTTCTTCTCCTTGACCCGCGTCAGCGGCCGACCCGACACCGCCGACTTGTAGTCGCTGGCCCGGGCGTTGGTCTCCGTGACGTACTCCTCCTGCCCCTCGTCGTACCACCCCTCGTATTCGCCCAGATAGACGTCGCCCGTGTCCTTGAGCGCCTGGACGTACACCGCCAGCCGCGATTCGTGGCGCTGCTGCGTCGTGCGGATGAAGTCGTCGTGCGTCATCCCCAGGCGATCGAACGTCTGCTGAAACTCCGCGGCGATCGCGTCGACGTATTGCTGCGGCGTCTGCCCCTGCTCCCGCGCCGCGTCGGCCACCTTCTTGCCATGCTCGTCCGTGCCGGTGAGAAAGAACACGTCGCGCCCGGCCAGCCGGTGATACCGCGCGATCACGTCGGCGATCATCGTCGTGTAGATGTGTCCGATGTGCGGCCGGGCGTTGACGTAGTAGATCGGCGTGGTGATGTAGAAGCTCTTGTCCGTCATGGGCGACAATTGTAGGGAATCGCCGACGATCTCGGGTGCCGTCGCCGTCCTGGTCAGGCTGTGTCGGAAACGGGTGCCACGCGACGCCGTGAACTTTGCGGCCGGGATTCGACCGTAGGGTGGGTAGAGCGCAGCGAAACCCACCACGAACGTCGTGGATCCTCGACCGAGCTGGTGGGTTTCGCTGCGCTCTACCCACCCTACAACCGAAGTTCACGGCGTTGCGTGGCACCCTTGTCACACACGTTCTTACCCACCGTCGCGCTCAACCCGCGGCGCCGCGCTCAGGTCCACCGG
>SKPT01000401.1 GCA_007119405.1 Phycisphaeraceae bacterium | reverse complement strand
GGGTGTGGCGGGGGTGGCGGGCGATGGAGATGGTGAGGGCGGGGATCCCGACCTTCGCTCGCAGACTCGCTCGGGTCGGGCCTCGATGGGCGCCGTAGCGGTCGGGTTGGCGTTGGCGGCGGTGGAGCGGGAGGGGCTGGGCTTTGACTTCGTGCATCCGCGTGAGCCGGCGGTGGTGCGATCACGGGGCCGGCTCAAGGCGCTGGCGGCGACGGCGGCGGTGCTGGGGCTGGCGATCGGCGGGCTGTGGATGCGCGACCAGGCGCTGAGCGAGCGGCAGGCGGTGCTGGATGGTGTGCGCGAGCAGATCGCGGAGCTGGAGGACCAGCGGCGGGAGTTCCGCGAGCGGATTGCCCAGGCCGAGGCGTTCGAGGCGTGGCTGGACGAGGGGTGGGACTGGCTGACGTACTGGGCGCACCTGAGCAGCGTGCTGCCGGGCAGCGAGGAGGTTTACCTGAGCCAGATGAGCACGTCGTCGAACGGGGTGATCCGGATGGGGGTGCAGGCGAGGTCGTCGCGGCTGCTGATCGAACTGGACGAGCGGCTGCACGAGGCGGGCTACCACGTGCGGCCGATGGCGATCACGTCGGTGACGGATCGGTATGGGTACCCGTTCGGGACGACGGTGGAGGTGCGGCCGCGCGACGGGCTGGCGGTGGACGTCGAGGCGCTGGAAGTGGTGGGCCGGCCGGCGGATGATGTGTCGTTGGAGGGGGCGGACTGAAGGCGGTGTCGGAGGGTTTCGCGAAGCCGCGAGCGGCTTTGATCGGGAAGCGCGATGCACAAGCGTGAGAAAATGCTGCTGATGGCGACGCTGCTGATCGCGGCGGTGTTCGTCGGTGGGCTGGCGTGGCAGCGGTACGTGGTGGAGCCGCTGGCGACGCTGGACCGGCAGACGGCGGCGCGGCTGCGTGAGCTGGACGAGCTGGACGAGTTGCGGCAGCAGAGCCTGTGGGCGCAGCAGCGGCTGCGGGAGATCGCCGGGCGGACGTACGACGGCGATGTGGGCCGGGCGCAGGCGGCGCTTTCCGGGCGTGTGGCGGAGCTGATGCGCCAGGCGGAGCTGGACCCGCGGCGGTGGACGATTCGGCCGATGCAGCCGCGGCGGATGCGGGGGGGCCAGCAGATCGGGCTGACGCTGCAGGGTGAGGGACGGCTGGAGCGGGTGGTGGATCTGCTGCACCTGCTGGACCGTGAGCCGGTGGTGGGGCGCGTGGAGGATCTGTCGGTGCGTCGTGGCGGTGAGGCGGGGCAGGTGAGCGTGCGGCTGCGTTACGTGAGTGTGGTGGTGGAGGCCGTGGAGGCGGAGCAGCGGGTGGCGCTGGGTGAGGTGGAAGCGGGGGGCGCGGGCCGTCTGGCGTACGCGGGGATCACGGAGCGGGATCTGCTGCGGCCGTACGTGCCCCGGCCGCCGGAGCCTGAGCCGGAGCCGGAGCGTCGGGAGCGTCGTCCGGAGCCGGAGCCTGAGCCGGACCCGCCGCCGGGGCCGGAGACGTACCGGGTGGTGTCGTTGACGCAGTGGGGCGGCGAGCCGGAGGTACACGTGTGGGACACGAACGAGGACCGTACGCTGGTGTACGGTGTGGGGCAGGAGTTGGGGGATCGTGTGCAGGGGGTGGTCCAGGGCCGGATCGTGCTGGTGGACTACCGGGCGATGCCGCTGCCGACGAACCCGTCGTTGCAGTCGTACAGCCGGGTGATCGTTGAGCGGGAGGACGGGTACTGGGCGATCGAGTCGGGGCAGACGTTGGCGCAGAAGCATCGATTGAGCGAGGAGCAGTTGCCGTCGGCGCTGCGAGGCGAAGGCCGGGTCGGGCAGGAGGCCCGGACGGCCGAGGCCGGTGAGGAGGTATCACCGTGAAGAGCTTTGAGATGAGAGAGGCGTTGGCTGTGGCGTTGTTGACGGCGCTGGTGATGGCGACGGCGTGGCCGGGGACGGCGCTGGCGGAGGAGGACGCGGAGGCGGCTGCCGAGGCGGAGGCCGCGGAGGCGGCGGAGCAGCGGGACATCCGCTTCCAGTTCGACGGGTTGCCTTACGACGAGGTGCTTCAGCGTTTCAGCCAGATGGTGGGCAAGCCGCTGATCGGCGACCACGATATCGGCGGTCGGCTGAACTTCTCGGATCCGATGCCTTACACGTACGACGAGGCGTTGGATGTGCTGAACCTGATCCTGTCGATGCGCGGGTACATGCTGGTGGAGACGGGGCGGTACCTGCGGATCACGCCGATCGACGAGCTGGCGCGGATGGACCTGCGCGTGCTCGAGGGGATCGACGCGCTGGAGCGTGAGCGGGACGTGCGGCCGACGGAGGTGGTCACGGCGGTGCTGCCGGTGCGGAACATCGACGCGTCGGAGGTGCAGCAGACGGTTCAGCCGATGCTGACGCAGGCGGGCTCGGTGGCGCCGCTGACGCGGGGGCGCGGGTTGGTGGTGACGGATCGGTTCTCGACGGTGCAGCGGATTCAGCGGCTGATCAAGCAGATGGACGAAGGGTCGCCGGCGGATCGGCAGATGCGCACGTTCAACCTGCTGCACAGCTCCGGGGCGGTGGTGGCGGACCTGATCAACCGGACGTTCGGCGAGCGGACGGCGCCGAAGCGGACGGTCTACAACGAGGAGCGTCGGCGGTGGGACGAGCTTTCGCCGCACCCGGACGACTACATCACCGCGGTGTTCGACGAGCCGTCGCGGACGCTGGTGCTTTACGGGCCGGGCGATCGGCTGGAGCTGGCCAGCGAGCTGATCGAGCGCTTCGAGCAGGAGGAGGAAGGCGGGGAGGTGCAGATCTTCCACCCGCAGACGATGAGCGCGCAGCAATTGTCGCAACTGGTGCGTGAGACGCTGCCGGGCATCGCGCGGCCCGGGCGCGGGGCGTCGTCGACGGAGGCGAGCCTGATCGTGGACGGGACGCAGGACCGCTTGATCGTCAGCAGCCCGTCGACGCGGCAGTTGCGTCAGATCCGCGAGCTGATCCGCGACCTGGACGGGGCCGAGGACGGCGAGCCGGCGGGCGAGGATGAGCTGGTGCGGCTGACGCAGGTGATCGAGGTGGGCGACGCGGACGCGGCGAGCCTGCAGCGTGTGCTGCACGACGCGACGGCGGGTGAGGATGCGCGGGGCCAGCGGGTGGAGCGGCTGCGGATCAGCCACGACGCGGGGGCGAACACGTTGATCGTCACCGGCTCGCCGGGGCACGTGCGCACGGCGATGGACCTGGCGGCGCAGGTGCGTGAGCGGGCGCAGCGGGCGCCGCGGCAGATGCGGGTGTTCCGCGTCGAGCGCGTCGAGCCGGGCGAGATCATGGAGACGGTGCGCGAGCTGGCGTCGCAGCGGCTGGAGGCGGGCGGCCGGCCGCCGCACCTGCTGGCGGACGAGGCGAACAGCCGGCTGATCGTCACGGCGACGGAGGATGAGCTGGAGGTGGTGGGACAGATCATCGCGGAGCTGGACCAGGCGTCGGCGGGTCGCGAGCGGGGGCGTCGCGAGCTGCACGTGGTGGAGCTGGAGGAGACGCCGGCGACGGAGTTGCTGCCGCTGCTTGAGCGCGTCGCGCAGGAGCAGGCGTCGCAGCGCGGGGCCGACGTGCCGGGGCCGGAGTTCATCGCGGATGAGATGCGGCTGATCGTGCTGGCCAGCGAGTCGGACATGGGCGAGATTCGCGAGGTGGTCGAGCGGCTGGATCGGCCGGAGCGCGGGCGCGGGCGCGGCGATGAGCGGCGGGTGCGGGCGATCGCGGTCGATGGCGGCGACGCGCAGGAGCTGCTGCCGCTGGTCGAGCAGCTATACCGGGAGCAGGCGGACCCGGAGCGTGATGGATCGCAGGCGCCGGCATCGCTGTTTGCCGACGAGCGTGACAACCGTCTGCTGGTCTCGGGCACGGAGGCGCAGATCGAGCGGATTGAGCGAATCGTGGCCCAGCTCGACGCGGGCCAGGCCCGGCCGGTGGACCAGCAGCAGACGCGGGTGTTTCGGTTGGAGACGGCGGAGGCGGGAGAGCTGGCGGGGTTGGTGCAGTCGGCGCTGACGGAGGGTCAGCGGCGGGCGTCGCTGCGCGTGCTGGTGGATGAGCCGAGCAACAGCTTGATCGTCTCGGGCGAGGCGGGGCTGGTGGACGCGGCGGGGCAGATGATCCGCCAGCTTGACGATCGGCGCGAGCATGCGGCGATGGAGCTGCGGGTGATCGAGCTGGCGGGCAGCGAGCCGGCGCAGGCGGCGTCGATGCTGCGCGAGCTGCTGACGCAGCAGATGCGCGACGCGCGGGGGCGGCGTTACGAGGTGCAGGCGCAGATTACGCCCGATGCGCGCAATGGGCGGTTGATCATTAGTGCGCCGGAGGGTGAGTGGGAGCGGATTGAGCGGATCATGGCGCAACTGGATGGGCCGAGCGAGCCGGATGATTCGCGTGTGTTCGAGCTTGAGCATGCGCGGGCGAGCGAGCTGGTGCGGGTGATCCAGGAGGCGACGCAGGAGACGGACCAGTGGAACCGTGTGCGTCAGACGGTGTCGGT
>SKPT01000655.1 GCA_007119405.1 Phycisphaeraceae bacterium | reverse complement strand
CGCCCCTGGCCCCGCGCGACGCCCAGGACATCTCCGCACAGTGGGACCAGGCCATCGAACTCGTGCGCGACTGGCTCCAACGCGAGCAGGCCCAGCCCGATCAGGTCGACCCCGACGAGCTCGACGAGCAGACGCGCTCCGAGCTCCAACGCCTCGGCATCGAGGGCGAGCAGATCCAGCAACTGCTCGAAGAGCTCACCCGCATGGTGCATCACTGGTACGGCGTGCAGATGCAGCGCATCGGCGACTGGTGGGCCGAGCGTTCACCCGGCGCCCGCCGCTTCATCCTCGTCGCCGCCCTGGTCGGCGCGGCCGTGGGTCTGGGCTTCGGGCTCATCGCCCCGACGCTCGCCGCCTCGTTCGAGTCCGCGCTGGTCGGGGCGTTGCTGCTGTTTGTCGCCGGCCGCGAGCTGCTCGTGCGCTACGCCCCCGGCGCCGGGGCGCTGGTGCCCGACTCGCCCCGGGCCGTGCTCCTGCTGGTGGGTCTGATAACGGCGATCGGCTTCCTTCTGCAATGGACGATGGCGCGCCAGCGCTCCGATAGCAGGTAAGCACAGCGCGCCCTTCACCCCTGCCATGACCGCGCGGGTGCGCCGCGGCAGCGCTTCGCCATTGCCCCCGCAAGGAGCCGATCATGCTCAGCCTCGCCGACACCCCTTCGAGCAACGCCCTGGTCAACCTCTTCGAGACCATGATCCCCCTGTTCTCCCGCGCCGACACCCTCGCCCAGCCGGCCAACCTCATCGAGCATCTCTCGGCCTTGAGCGTCGTCTGGGCCGTCGTGTTCATCATCGCCGGGACCGTCTGCCTGCTCAAGGGCTACGACTTCCACAAGCCCGTGACCGTCATGCTCGCCGCCCTGGTCGGGCTGTTCGCCGGCTACGGGCTGGGCCTGCACATCAACGCCCCGTTCATCGTCGCCGGGTGTCTCAGCCTGCTGCTGGCCGTGTGCGCCTTTCCCCTGATGAAGTACGCCGTGGCGCTGTTCGGCGGCCTCGCCGGGGCCTTCATCGGCGCCAACCTCTGGGCCGGCCTCGCCCACGCCCTGGACCACACCACTGCCCTCGCCCTGCCCCCGAGCGCCTACTGGGTCGGAGCGCTGACCGGCCTGCTGGTCTGCGGCATGCTCGCGTTCATCCTCTACAACCTCTCCATCGTCTTCTTCACCTCCGTCAGCGGCGCCACCATCGCCGTGCTCGGCGCCATCGCCTTGCTCCTGAGCTTCGAGTCCGCCCGTCCCACCGTCGCCGACGGCCTGACCGCCAGCCAGCTCGTCGTCCCCCTGCTCGTGCTCGTGCCCGCCGTCATCGGCCTGATCCTCCAGGAAAGCTGGCTCCACAACGGACAGACCCAGGCAAAGTCCGAGGGCAAGAGCTGACACACACCGCCCTGCCGGCTGGGGGGCCACTGACACGAGTCCAGAGGATTCCTTGTCCGGGTGCCACGCAACGCCGTGAACTCGGGCTGTAGGGTGGGTAGAGCGAAGCGAAACCCACCGGTTGCGGCGGGAATCCACGGCCAACGTGGTGGGTTTCGCTGCGCTCTACCCACCCTACATCAGCGCCGCCACGCGCGAAGTTCTCGGCGTTGAGTGGCACCCGCTACGAAGGGATTGGAGGCGATCCAGGAAACCCGTCTCCTCCCGCCATCGTTCCCATCCGTGTTCATCTGTGCTCATCCGTGGCCACCGTCTCCTTCTCCAGCCCCTTCGCGTACGCCACCGGCACGGTCACGCCGCTCTCGGCCGAGGCGACGATGGCTTCGTACAGCGCCAGGCACTTGTAGCTCTGGTCGATGCTCGAGCGCGTGCGCCTCTGGCCGGCCCGCACGGCCGCGAAGAACGCCTCGATCTCCGCCAGGTGCCCCGTGTCGTGGCCGCTGTCGCCGCCGCTGACAAACGTCACCGGCTCGCGCCACTGCACCGGCTTCTGGTTCTCGGTGATCCGGTAGACGCTGGAGTTGTGGATCGTCATGAAGTTGCCCCCACGCACCGTGATCTCCACCTCCTCCGTCGGCACGCCGAAGCTGCGCCCGTCGCTCAGGCACAGGCTGCCCACCGCGCCGCTGGCGAAGCGCAGGCTCACCGCCCACGCGTTGGGCCCCTTGCTGAACGCGAACACCCGCTCGACGTCCCCGAACAGATAACCCACCAGGTCCAGCACGTGCACCGTGAAGTCGAAAAGAAACATCCGCTCCAGGTGCGTGTTCTCGAACGGCCCCGAGCAGTAGTCCACGCTCAGCGCCAGATGATCCTCGGGACTGAACTGATCCAGCCACTGCCGCGCCCGGCTGTACGCCACGTTGTAGCGCTTCTTGAACGCCGTCATGCACAGCAGCCCGGCCTCCCCGGCCACGCGCGCCACATCCACCGCGTCGGCGGCGGTGGTCGCCGGCGGCTTCTCCGTGTAGACCGGGTACCCGGCCCGCAGCACCTGCTTCGCCAGCTCCACGTGCCCCGCCGGCCCGACGCAGATCATCACCGCGTCCGGCCGCTGGGCCCCGAGCATCGCCTCCACGTCCGTGTAGGCCGTGCCCCCGAACCGCCGGGCGTTGCGCTGGGCCCTGGCCTGGTCCAGGTCGCACACGCCCACGAGCACCCCGCCCGCCAGGCCGATGTAGGGATAGATCCGCTTCGACGACAGGTTCCCCGCCCCGACGATCGCGATGCGCAGCTCGTCGCTCATGTCAGCTTCTCCAGCCCCTGCTCCTTGAGGTACGCGATGCCGTTGGCCAGCTCGGTGAAGGTGCGCTCCACGTCCGTCTCGCGCGTCTCGAGCTCCAGCTCCAGGACGATGTCGCCGTCGTAGCCGTCTCGCGCCAGGCGATCGAACAGCCCGGCGAAGTCCACCACCCCGCTGCCAAAGGGGACACTTTGCCCCGCGGTGTCGATCTCGTTGATGTGAACCAGGGCGATGCGTCCGGCCAGCAGCTCGTAGCCGTCACGCCACGCCACGCCGGCCCGCTGGAAGTGACCGACCTCCAGCAGGTGGTGCATCCGCGCGTCGTCAATGCCCGCAATGACCTGCCGAAAGTCTTCCAGGCTGGTGATCGGCGTGCCCTTGTGGTTCTGCAGCACGGGCGTGACGCGGACGCCGGCCGCATCCAGCGCGTCGACGTAGCGCCTGCCGGCCTCGATGTAGGCCTCGCGGCTGTCCGCCTTGAACAGCACGACCGATGCGCCGAGCGCCTCGGCGAAGCGGCTGGCGTCGACCGCCGCGCGCACGCCGGCGTCAAGCTCCTGACCCTTGATCACGGGCAGGTGCATCGACGTGTAGCCAAGGCCGTGCCCCCTCGCCTTGGCGACGTACCCGGCCGCGTCGGCGGTGACGTCGAGCTTCGACGTCGCCCAGTGGGTGAAGGCTTCGAACTTCCTGAAGCCCAGCCGCGCGTAGCCCCCCAGCGCCTCATCGAGGCTGAGCTGCGGCACGCACGCCGGGCTGGCGACGAGGCGCTGCATGACATCGCCCATCACGCTTCACCTCCCTGCTCGCCCGACTCGAGCACAAAGTCTCGCTCACCGCTGGAAAAGGCCACGATCATCTCCGCGTCCTCCTCGCCGATGGCCCGGGCGTTGTGAAACACCCCGGCCGGGATCGTGATCGCGTCGCCCGGCTCCAGCCGGTGGCTTTCCCCTCCGAGCGTGTGCTCGAGCCGGCCGGCCAGAAGATACAACACCTCCTCGCACCGCCGATGGCAATGACGCGGGTTGGCCTGGCCCGCCTTGATGATCACCCGCCCCAGCGTCAGCCCCTCGGCGTTGCCCACGTCGCCGCCGGCGATCCAGCGCAGCTCCCCCCACGACGCGGCGACCCGGTCCGCCTCAACCTCCCCGGCCCGGTAGATGGTCCTGCCCATGCGGCCCTCCTTTCGGCCACCAGCATAGTGCAATCACCGGCACGCCGAGCACAACCCCCATCGCCCGGTGCCACACGCACGCCCCAGGCCGCTGTGTTCCGATGTCCGCGACACGGCACGCGGCGCGATCCGCGCTGCCAAAAGGCGTCTGCAAGGGGGACGGGCTTCGGTACGACTGGACACTGGCGGGCAAGCCGCCCGTGGCACCCAACGCCGTGAACTATTCCGCGGCGGCGCTGATGTAGGGTGGGTAGACCGAAGCGAAACCCACCAGTCTTGCCTTGGATCTACGAGCATCGTGGTGGGTTTCGCTTCGCTCTACCCACCCTACATCAATCGTTCACGGCGTTGAGTGGCACCCCGAGTGTCGTACGTCATCCCCGCTACCTTCAGGTGCGTCCTCGCTCCCCGGCCCACCGCCGCTCGATCGCCGCGACCACGCGCTCCAGCGCCAGGCCCCGCGACGCCTTGACCAGCACCACGTCGCCCGGCTCCAGCGCATCGGCGAGCCCGGCCACGGCCGCATCGTCCAGCGCGGGCACCGCCAGCACGCGCTCCCCGCCCCACTGCCGCGCCACCACCTCCGCGGCGTACATCGCCATCGGCCCGACGAAAAGCGCCAGGCCGATCGCGCCGCCGGCCTGCGCCACCGACTCGCCCAGGG
>SKPT01000393.1 GCA_007119405.1 Phycisphaeraceae bacterium | reverse complement strand
TTGCCGTGGATCCACGAGCATCGCGGTGGGTTTCGCTGCGCTCTACCCACCCTACATCAGCGCCGCCACGCGTAAAGTTCACGGCGTTGAGTGGCACCCGATTTCCGACGGCTGCTAGATCGTCGCCTCGGTGACGCGCAGCACTTCCTCGACCGTGGTCATGCCCTGGGCAACCTTCCGCAAGCCATCCTCGCGAAGGGTGACCATCCCGCGTTCGACGCAGGTGCGGCGGAACTCGGTGACGTTCGGGTTGCCGGCGATGCGGTCGCGCAGGGTGTCGTCGAGCAGCAGCAGCTCGTAGAGGCCAAGCCGGCCGGTGTAGCCGGTGTTGCGGCAGCGATCACAGCCCTGGCCTTTCCAGACCTCGTCGAGGCTGATGCCGTGCATGGCCAGGTGGTCGGCGGCGATTTCGTCAGGCGGCTCCTGCACCTTGCAGTGCTCACAGATCTTGCGCACCAGGCGCTGGGCGAGCGCGCCGTTGACGGCCGCGCCGATGAGGTAGGGCTCGACGCCGATGTTGATCAGGCGCGTGACGGAGCTGGGGGCGTCGTTGGTGTGCAGCGTCGAGAGGACGAGGTGGCCGGTCAGCGACGCCTGGATGGCGATGCGGGCCGTCTCCTGGTCGCGGATCTCGCCGACCATGATCACGTCCGGGTCCTGCCGCAGCAGCGAGCGAAGGGCGGCGGCGAAGGTCATGCCGATGCGTTCGTGCACCTGCGTCTGGTTGATGCCGTTGAGGTGGTACTCGACCGGGTCCTCGACGGTGGAGATGTTGTGGTGGGCGCGGTCCATCTGGCCCAGCGAGGCGTAAAGCGTCGTCGTCTTGCCGCTGCCGGTGGGCCCGGTCACGAGCAGGATGCCGTGCGGCTGGTCGATCTGCCGCTTCCACATCAGCAGCGTGTCCGGGTCCATGCCCAGCTCGTCCAGCGGCACCTGGATGGACTGGGTGTCGAGCAGGCGCAGCACGGCTTTTTCGCCCTGGGCGGTGGGCAGGGTCGAAACACGCAGGTCGAGCTTGCGGCCGTGCACCACGGCGCGAATGCGCCCGTCCTGGGGCAGGCGGCGCTCGGAGATGTCGAGGTTGGCCATCACCTTCAACCGCGAGATGATCGCCGCGTGCATGTGGTGCGGCGGGCTCATGGTGCTGAACATGATGCCGTCGATCCGGTAGCGCACCTGCAGGCGCTTCTCCTGCGGCTCGATGTGGATGTCGCTGGCGCCCTCCTTGACGGCGTTGAAGATCAGGTAGTTGACCAGCCGGATGACCGGGGACTCACCGGCCATCTTCTCCAGGTCCAGGTCCTCCTCGTCGGTCTGAACGACCTCGACCTCGTCCTCGTCGATGTCGGCGATGATCTGTTCGACCTGCTTGTCGTCCTCTTCCTTCTCGTCCTTGCGTTCGGCGACGAACGCGGCCAGCTCATCGGCGCAGATCACGACGGGCTTGACGGAGAGCTGAAGCTTGTGGCGGACCTCGTCGACGATCAGCAGCCGATCCGGGTGCGTCAGGCCCAGGACGATGCGTGCCCCCGCCTTGCGCAGCGGCAGGACGCCGTTGCTCAAGCAGAACTCAAGCCCGAGGCGTGCGATGTGACGCTCGGCGTCGCGGTCCACCGCCTCGATGTGCTCGAACCGCATCGAGGCGAGGCGCGCCACCTGCTTCTGGATGGCGGCTTCCTCGATGCCCATGGCGCGGAACACGTCCGCCGGCGCCCGCCCGTCGCCGCGGCCGAGCTCCGCCCGCGCGGCTTCGAGCTGCTCGGAGGTGACGGCCCCGGCCTCGAGCAGCGCCTGGGCCAGGTCGGTGCTCGTCGGCGAGGCGGAGTCCTCGCCCGGGCTCCACAGCTCGTTCAGGGAATGATCCGTCATGCACAACCTTCTATCGTGGCGCGGTGCCGCAAGGGTGCCGGCTCCGCAACAGGGTGGCCAGTGCGAAGCGACGCCCACCCGCCTCGTCCGGGATCCACGGGATGCGGGGCGGGCCCGGCTTCGCTCGACCCACCCCGCCGTCTCATCGTCGGCCGCGCTGCTCGCGCTGCTGCTGCATGTCCAGCGTCACCGCGTGCGACACGTCCAGCTCGGCGTTCTCCGCCTGCAGCTCGACCTTGAGCTGCTCGGGCTTGATCTCCGTGACCAGGAACGGGCCGACCTGCTCGCCCGGGCGTACGAACTGCCCGTCGATGATCGCGATGGGCCCGCGCTGGCCTCGCGTGACGCTCTGGAGGTTCAGCCGCCCCGCCTGCTGCTGCACGTCCTGGCGCCACTGCTCGCGCGCCCCGTCGCGGTTCGTCGCCGCCGGCGCGTCCGAATCACTGAAGGTAAAGGGATTCTGCTTGATGTACTCCACGGGCACCTGCTGCTCGGTCAGATCCGCGGCGAACATGCTCACCGCGGCCTCCGTGCTCTCGAACAGGGCGGTGAGGTTGGTCGGCCGCAGCGGGTCGTCCTCGCTCATGTTCTCGGGGTCGTTGAGCTTGGCCAGCGCCCGTTCAATCTTCAGCTCCACCTCGCCGGCGACGCCCTGGCTCAGGTCGCCCTGCATCGAGCGCATGCCGTAGAGAAGCCCCGCGCCGACGAGCACGAGCACCAGCAGCAGCACGGTGGCGCCGCGGCCGGACCACTTGCTCTGCCCGGCGTCGTCCAGGTCCTCGAACTCGTCCAGATCATCGGCCTGCGCGACGCCGCCAAGCAGCGACAGGCTCTGCGGCTCCTGCTGCTCATCCGGGTTTGACTGGGTGTTGGGGTCTTGCGGTTCAGGCATGGCTGGCTCCGGGCATGGGTTCAGCTCGCGCCGGCGTCGGCGCGATCGAAGAAGATGCTCAGGATGATGTCCGCCCGCATCGCCCCGTCACCCTGGTTCGTCTCGGCACGCAGCTCCATCTCCGGCAGGCGGGTGATGCGCGGCAGCTTCTCCACGTCCAGCAGGAAGCTGTAGAAGCCGTCAAAGTCGCCAATGATCACCATCCGGATCGGCAGCTCGGCGTGCTCGGCGGCGGGGACGATCCGGTCGGTGCGCACGCTCTCGGGCGTCAGGCCGTGCTGCGACGCCAGCTCCCAGACCTGCCGGAGGATCACCTCCACCTCACGCTGGGCCGGCAGGCGCTGCTCGAACATTTCGATCGCCTCGGAGAGGCGGTCGATCTCCTCGCCGAGGCTGGTGATGTTCTCCGTCGCCGCCTCAAGCTCGGCGAGGCGCGCCTGCTTGTACTGGATCTCCTGGCGGGCCTCGGCGATCCGCTCATTGTGGGGGCGGAACACCGAGAAGTACGCGCCGAGCGGAAACGCCAGCAGCAGCGCAAAGAAGATCATTTCGCGGATGCCCAGATGCATGGCCCATTCCTTTCCTTGGCCGCCACACGGGACGCGGTCGGTCGCGTGCGATTCGGATCAGTCGTCCACCGCCGTCGGCAGCACCGTCTCCGGCGTGCCCCAGACGTTGCCGTCGAACTCCACGGTGTCGCTCATCGGCTGTGAGCGGCCGCCACGGCGGACCATGGTCGGCTCGACGTTCTGAAGGTCCAGGTCCTGGCGGATCTTCATGTCCACACGGAACTCGCGCAGGGCCCGCTCGTCGACGCGGGTCTGCTCGCTGGAGCGCAGCGACACGTCGTTGAACAGCCGATGTGCCCCCAGGGCGCTCATGAACTGCGCCACCTCCACGTCGGTGGGCGCCAGGCCGACGACGCTCAACGTCAGCTCCGTTTCCGGGGCCTGGATGGTGTCTTGCTCCTCGTTCTGGCCCAGGCGTTGGCGCTCGCGCTGCATGGCCGTGCGCGCCCGGACGCTGCCGGTGAGCTGGCGCGTCTCGAGCTTCATGTGGCGCAGGCTCATGGTCTCGGGCATGTGGTTGATCATTTCCGCCATGAGCAGGGTCCGTGGCACGCGCTCGATGAGCACGGCCGTGAGCTCCGCCTTGCGCAGCATCTGCTGCTTCTGGCTTTGCAGCGCTTCGAGCTGGCTGAGCCGGCGGGCAGCCTCCTCGTAGCGTTCGCTGACCTCGCGGTCGAGCTGGCGGATCTCGGTGCCCTGCCGGCTGCTGACGAAGTAGGCGCCGACGATGCCGAAGCTGACAACCACGAACAGGGCAAGGCAGATCGCGTTCGTGCGCTGCGCGATGCGCCGTTCGAGGTAGTCGTCGGGCAAAAAGCTCATGTTCTTGGCCATGGTGCGCTCCCGTCACCGGTGCGTTACAGGTTCGGCTTGCTGCGGCAAAGGCCCAGGGCCACGGCCCAGCCCGGCTGGGGCTGGCCCAGGTCCACGTCGGTGTCCGCCATGACGCCGGCGCGATCCTCGACCATCGCCAGCGGGTCACCGACCTGGGCGGCGATCTGCATCGTCCGCGCGATCTGCTGGCACAGGCCCACTTGCTTGGCCTCGCCGCCGAGGAACACCAGCTTGCCCACCGGCCGCTGAGGGAACAGCCGGCCGTGATAACGCAAGCCCATCTGAAGCTCGTCGACCAACGTCTCCAGCGCGTCGCCCTCCTCGCCGTCGCCCCCCGACGCCACGCCGGCCTGGGC
>SKPT01000315.1 GCA_007119405.1 Phycisphaeraceae bacterium | reverse complement strand
GTGACAAAAGACGGAGAAAGCATTACGTCCGATTCAAATGGGTCAGATCGAGAACATTATCTTTTACCTAAGAATCACACCGAGATTGTCCGTCAATGTTTGGAATCAGGTAATTGCCTCAGGAATGTATACTCCCGGGAAAATGGAGCTGACACCCGCTGGGATTATTTTCCTGTTCCAACGGAGAATTGTGTTCATGTATACGGGACACCGTTGATCAATGGAAGAACAGAGTCCCGTAATTTTATTGATGATCGTATACTCCATGGCTTCATGTACCGGGCATCCGATGCAATTGTTATCTATGATAATACCCTTAGAATTCTTTATTCAAATCTGAAAATCCTGACACTGCTTGGTTATTCAACCGGTGAATTACTGGGAAAATCATTAGAGATGATAATCCCGATGAAATGCCACAATCGGTATCCACTTATCCATGAACTGCACAACGGCGATGCTTTCCAGATTCGTGACCGTATATTGCTGCGGAAGAACGGCACATTCGTGGATACGGAATCAAGCGAACAGATTCTTCCCGGGGACCGGTATATATTAGTAATACGGGATATAAGTCAGCGTAAGAGTTCACATCGCGAATTCAGCAAAGCTATACAGAGAGAGATATACGAAAAATTATTTATCAAGCTGAGGTTATTCAAACATGGTGAGGGAATGGTCATGAACCTGAACCGGCTCGCCCTGTTTGTCGTCAATGCAAAGATGCTGAAAAACCGGGAAATTCTGGAACGGTTTATTTTTGCGGTGGAGGAATTTCGTAAAATAATCTATCCGGAACTTCAGTACATCGGGGACTTGCTCCGGGTATTACAATACAACGAACCTCATGATCACTCTTCAGGTGACTCTCTTCCCCGGGATGATTCGATCATGAAATATGCAAACAGACTGAAAGAATTGCTCGCAAGTTTTGCCGACACTGTGGAAACTGATAATCCGGATGATTGGCTGCGGTTTATACAGAATCGAAAATACGATATAAGCGATACAATCACTGAAATTATTTCGGTTATTTCCTGGATTAATCTTACGATCAAACGATATTTTATATGTTCACCCGTTGATATCGTTCATACAATAGTTAATAAATACCGGTCGGGAAGAGACGGGGTGCTAATTCAAGTGACAGAAAATCTGTCACACCAATATGCTGTAATGAACAACGCAGAGTTTGGCGAGGTGATGGAGATTCTCATTGAGAATGCGCTCGATGGAATTGAAAAAAATAAACACAATCTGAAAGGTGTTATACCCTGCATTAAAATTCATCTTTCCGATCAGGATGAAAAAATTCAAATCGAAATAGAGGATAACGGTACAGGTGTGCCGGAAGCGTACCGTGATGTTATTTTTAATAAGGGTTTTTCAACGAAGGGACCGGGACATGGGTTCGGGCTCAGTTATTCCGCTGATTGTATACGGAAATACTGTGGGGAAATTTTCCATGAACCCGGGGAGGGATCGGGAGCACGTTTCGTGATAGAATTATTACGTGCTCATAACGATTAAACCTTACAATGGGAAAAATATTAGTAGTTGATGATAGTATTTCATTTTTGAATGATATCGAAGCGATGTTGTCGGGATCCTTTCAGATCAGCACCGCGACGAATGCACACGACGGTTTGCAAATGCTTAAAAATGAGTATTTTTCCGCAGTGCTGCTCGATCTCTACTTACCCGATATGTATGGCACGGAGGTGCTGAAGAAGATTCATACCGATATCGATCCCTTCCTGCCCGTTTTTATAATTACCAATCATCACAATATCGATAACGTCGTCGATGCTATGCGGCATGGCGCATACGATTTTATCCCGAAACATTTCAATCTCGATCTGCTTGGTGAAAAGATTAAAAAAGCACTTGAACGCCGGGCATTAGAAGTGAGTAATCGTGCTCTTCAGTCGGAATATCTGAGTAAAAATCAGTTTATCTGTCAGAGCAAAGACATGCGAAAGGTAAGTCATGAGGTTACCCGTTTATCCCGATTGAATGTGGATGTGTTGATAATCGGAGAAACCGGAGTCGGTAAAGACCTTATCGCTTCAATAATTCATTCCCGCAGTGGCCGTGCCGATAGACCATTCATTCCGGTTTCGATAAGAAGCCTGAGCGATACCCTGATAGAATCGGAGCTGTTCGGACACGAAAAAGGTTCATTTTCCGGCGCTGACCGCTTAAAGATCGGAAAATTTGAAGCTGCAAATAACGGAACGGTATATATTCCCGAGATATCGAGTTTAAGTGATTCGGTTCAACTGAAGTTGCTGCAATTTATGCAGTATAAAACCATTACACGGGTCGGTCAGGATCCGACGAAATCGGAGATAAAACTTGATGTGCGTTTGATTATGGCAACCAATGAAGATCTTACCGGCCTTGTGCAAAAAGGTAAAATACGCAGCGATTTTTATCACCGGATTACCGGTGTTATGTTGAACGTGCCGCCATTACGGGAACGAATATCTGACATCAAACCACTCGCCGAATATTTTACAACTTTACATGCCGATCTGCATCCGGCAGGTCAATGCAACCTTGCACCGGAAGTGATCGGGGCATTTCTGCAATATCATTGGCCGGGTAATGTTCGTGAACTTTCCAATTCCATCAAACATGCTGTCGTCTATGCAGACGATACAACACTCACCCTCGATAATTTCCCGCATATTATTAAGGGTATACAGGGGGATGGTGAATCCGGAGATGATTTTCTATCCATAAATACAAATGTATTACCCGAATTCAGAGAAGCTGAAAAACAGTTCAAGACCATATACTTTAAACGTCTCTGGGAAAAATCCGGACATAACCTTGAGAAGACTGCAGCAATGGCCGGCTTCACCACATACGCGAAACGCCGTATACTGAGAACCCTCGAAATACGGGAATAAAAAAAGCCAATCCGTTATTTATACATTAAGATACATTACTCTGATTAAGTGATCGTCCGGTCAATAAAAGTGATCGTTCGGTCACTGAAAACCAACCGCATGAAATAAAATTCTCCCGAACAACCTGTTTTCAATAGTATTTATTCTGGCATACTTTTCGCCTTCAATACTATTACAATTTTATAACTAAATCAATTAACCAATAACTCACATTATAGAGTGAATGAAGTGAATACTGATCGTACGCACGTATCGGTTAATCGATACAAACTATGTCCGCATTGCGGCAATTTTTCACATATTGCCGAAAACCACGAATATTGCATGATCTGCGGAACGAAGTTCCTTGCAGAATGTCCCGGTTGTCAAAGGCCAATCCTGCATCCGACAGCGGTATATTGTCCGGCGTGCGGCGAAAATCTCGTGATTAAGAAGAAAGTGTAAGACTGCATATTGGTTTTCGATAAATATGCTTTGGGTGTGCAATAATACCGATACCAGGCCGGTCAATTTTTATGTCTTGTAAGACACTCACTTTGTAACCGGTGATGAGGGAGGGTATTTGCAGTAGTTCCTGTATTACCATCGTGGTAGCAGGCGGTATAATGTGTAATCATGTGAGTGACGAGGCGGAGCCATGCCCTGAGAGCGATTTCACCATGCCGGTTTTTTAATAGTATACTCAACCAAGGACTTCAATATGGCTGATAAAAACTCAAATAAGAATCAAAACAATAGCAAGTCTAACTATTTTTCAAGGTCACTTCATTACCCTGACCTCAAAGATTATATTCCGGTTCTGTTACGGGGCAAGTGGATTATTGTATTGACCGCGCTGGTTGTATTAAACATTGCATTTCTTGCAGCGATATACCAGGAGCCCGAGTACCATGCGGAGGTTTCGGTGTTCATCAACACCACCGGTCGACAGGCATCGCCGATGAGCGGATTTTTTGCTGACGAATCAAAAAATATTGCCAACGAGATTCAATTGCTCAGATCACGAATGATCGCAGAAGCGGTGGCAGACCGTTTGATGGAAATACAGTATCTCGATGAAGATTCACTGGAGCCGATACCGGTTCTCACCCGGTTCGATGAGCAGAAAAATGAATTCGTCTGGCTGCCGAAAAGTTCAGTTACGTCCCGGGTACGCGGTACGGTATCGTTCGCTTTGAAAGATAACTCGGATTTTATTGCCATTACAACGCGAAGTAATAATAACCGCGAAGCCGCACTTATTGCCAATACCTATGCACAGGTGTACTACGACCGCAGTTTTCATCTGAGCCGCCAGCAGTCACGAAACGTTCGCGAGTTTCTCGAACAGCAATTAGCGACGAAAGGTAAGAGTCTCGAAGAAGCAGAGGAAGAATTCAGAGAATATATGGAAGTACATGGTGTGGTGAGAATAGATGACGAGACACAGCGGGTGATCAACCAGATATCGCAGCTCGAAGCGCAGCGCGAGTCGACGGAAGTTGAGATACAGTCGCTCAATAACACGCTCGTTTCACTCAAGCGCCAGCTTGAAGAGGAAGAACCGAAAGTTGCACAGAGCATCAGCGCGGCGGATAATTCTTACATTCGCATGATCCAGGAACAGATC
>SKPT01000137.1 GCA_007119405.1 Phycisphaeraceae bacterium | reverse complement strand
CGTTCGGCAAGAAGGCATTTGCAGGGTAGAGGGGCTTCGGTGCGCCTGGGCACTGGCGGACAAGCCGCCAGTGGCACCCCGAGCGTCGTACGTCACCCCCGCCACCTTTTGAGGTGCATCCCCGGGCCGCCCGCCCCACGCGGCGGCTGGCTGGGGTGAGCGGGCCCCTGGAGAGACGTTCCGCATTCCAGATGTCCTCCCTCTCCAGAACCTGTGCGGGGGCTTGTCGCCGAGACGAAGCGCGGTAGGATGGTCAGCAGATGAAGTGGAGCAACAGGCCGGCCGCGATGTGAAGATGGGCGCCGGCCACCCGCCGGGCTCTCCTGAGCCAACCGTTTCTGACCGATGAAACGGATGACCCCCGAAGGAAAGAAGCGGACACTTGGAAAACGTGACGATTTGCAGGAATGCTTCCGGGGCGTGAAGTGCGCGGCCGATTGGGCATGGCGGGCCCGGCCCCGCCGCGGATGAAGCCAAGGGAAAGACCCGAGCCGGCCGATGATCGGCCCATCACGGGAGCCAGGCGATGGCAGAACGAACCTCAAGCTCGAGCAGCGCCAGCAAATCCCGCAGCGGCCGGTCGAGCTCCGGCGATGATCTGAAGGGTCGGCCACTGGGCCGCATCCTGACCAAGATGGGCAAGGTCACCCGCGAGCAGGTCAAGGAGGCCCTGGCCCTGCAGGAGACCCGCCGCCTGCCGCTGGGCCAGTTGCTGGTGGAGTTCGGCTACATCACGCAGGAAGACGTCAACCGCGCCCTGGCCCACCAGGCGGGCATGGACACCGTCGACCTCGACGAGTTCGACATCCCCGACGACGTGATTCGGCTGATCCCGGCGGAGACGGCCCAGGCGTACCAGATCCTGCCCCTGGCCTACGAGCCGGCGGACAAGGCCCTGACCGTGGCGCTCAAGAGCGCGGACAACTTCCGGGCGCTGGACGACCTGCGGCTGCTGATGGGCTTCAACGTCAAGGCCGTCGTCGCCGACGCCGAGCAGGTCGAGAAGAAGATCCAGACCTACTACGGCGAGGACGACGACTCGCTGGCCTCGCTGGTGCAGGAGCTGACCGAGGCGGCGGACGACTTCGAGGGCTTGCAGGACCGGGGCGAGTCGATCGACCTGGAAGCCCTGCTTCAGGCCGCGGACGACAACAAGGTCAAGCGGCTGCTGAACCTGGTCCTGCTCCAGGCGATCAAGGACCGGGCCTCGGACATCCACTTCGAGCCGTTCGAGGACGAGTTCAAGATGCGTTACCGCATCGACGGCGTGCTCTACGAGATGATCCCGCCGCCGCGCCACCTGGCGCTGCCCATCGTCAGCCGCATCAAGGTCATGTCCAACCTGGACATCGCCGAGCGCCGCGTGCCGCAGGACGGGCGCATCGAGCTTCAGGTGAACAACGCGCCGGTGGACCTGCGCGTGGCCGTGCTGCCGACGATGTTCGGCGAGTCGGTGGTGATGCGCGTGCTGGACCGCTCGAACATCTCGCTGGACCTGGACCGCGTGGGGCTGCGCCACGACGAGCTGGACGACGTGCGCCAGTTGATGCGCAAGCCCAACGGGATCGTGATCGTCACGGGCCCGACGGGCTCGGGTAAGACGACGACGCTGTACGCGGCGCTGAGCGAGCTGAACCAGATCACGGAGAAGATCCTGACCGTCGAGGACCCCGTCGAGTACGACATCGACGGGCTGATCCAGGTGCAGGTGAACACGAACGTCGGGCTGACGTTCGCGCGGGCGCTGCGCAGCTTTCTGCGTCAGGACCCGGACATCATCCTGGTCGGTGAGACGCGCGACCTGGAGACGGCGCAGATCGCGGTGCAGGCGGCGCTGACGGGTCACCTGGTCTTCACGACGCTGCACACGAACGACGCCCCGAGCACGGTGGCGCGTCTGCTGGACCTGGGGCTGGAGGACTTCCTGCTCACGGCGACGGTCGAGGGGGTGATCGGCCAGCGGCTGGTGCGCAAGATCTGCCCGCGGTGCAAGGAGGCCTACGAGCCGACGGAGGAGGAGCTGATGCAGTTGGACCTGATGCCCGAGGACGTGGCCGGGCGCCAGCTCTATCGCGGCCGGGGCTGCGACTACTGCAACCAGAGCGGGTACAAGGGGCGGATGGCGATCTTCGAGATCATGGTCATGGACGACGAGATCCGCGAGCTGGTGATGCAGCACGCCTCGACCGCCGTGCTCCGCGCCGAGGCGCGCAAGCGCGGCATGCGGACCCTGAGGCAGTCCGGGCTGCTGGCGATATTCGATGGGCTCACGAGCATCGACGAGGTGGTCAACCAGACGGTGCTCGACGAGTAGACGCACCGCCGATCGGCGGTCGATCGGACGCTCGCCATCGGCAATCGACGATCGGCAATCGGCAACACTGAGGATTCGGCCATGCCCAGTTTCCAGTACGAAGCGCTCGACGAGACCGGCAAGCCGCAGAAGGGCACGATCAACGCCGCCAACAGCGAGGAGGCGATCGCGCGCATTCGCAGCCAGGGGTACTTCCCGACCTCGGTGCGCGAGCATCGCGCCAAGAAAAGCCGCGCCGCCCGCGGCACCGGGCCGGCGGCCAAGAAAAAGGGCGTGGGCGACATCTCGCTCAGCTTCGGCGGCGTCAAGCGCAAGCAGATCGTGCAGTTCACGCGGCAGCTCTCGACGCTCCAGGACGCCGGCCTCCCCATCCTGCGCTCCCTGGCGATCCTCGAGCAGCAGGAGAAACCCGGAGCGCTGAAGAACGCCCTGAAGGAGGTGCACGAGGACGTCTCCTCCGGCTCGACGCTCTCCGACGCGCTGGCCAAGCACCCCCGGGCGTGGGACCGGCTGTACACCAAGATGGTCGCCGCCGGCGAGGTCGGCGGCGTGCTGGACGTGATCCTGCAACGCCTGGCCGAGTTCCTGGAAAAGGCCGAGCGCCTGCGCCGCCGGATCAAGGGCGCGATGGTCTACCCGGCCGTGGTGCTCTCCGTGGCGGTGCTGATCGTCCTGGGCATCATGCTCGTCATCGTGCCGCAGTTCGAGGAGATCTTCGACGACTTCGACACCGAGCTGCCCTGGCTGACGGTCTGGCTGATCAACACGGCGAGCTGGCTGGGCGGCACGCTCTACCCGGACCAGGTCATCCCCGGGGCGGTGTGGGTGCTGCTGCTTCCGTTCGTGATCTGGGCGATGCTCAAACTCATTCGCAAGAGCAACCTCGGCCGAACCGTCACGGACTGGAGCGCCCTGCACTCGCCCGTGGCGGGCCAGCTCATCGCCAAGGCGACGATCGCCAAGTTCACGCGGACGCTGGGCACGCTCATCAACGCCGGCGTGCCGATCCTGGACGCGATCCAGATCACCAGCGAGACGACGGGCAACGAGATCTACGCCAAGGCCCTGCGCGATGTGCACGACTCGGTGCGCCAGGGCGAGAGCTTCGCCGACCCGCTGCGCCAGGCCAAGGTCTGCGACGCGCTGGTGGTGAACATGATCGACGTCGGCGAGGAGACGGGCGACCTGGACAAGATGCTCAGCAAGATCGCCGACAACTACGACGAAGAGGTGGACGTGGCGGTGGCGAGCCTGGTCTCGCTGCTGGAGCCGGTGATGATCGTGCTGCTGGGCTTCATCGTCGGGTTCATCGTCATCGCGCTGTTCCTGCCCCTGGTGCAGTTGATGAACTCGGTGATGTAACCGGCACGCCACCGTCGCCCCCGGCGACCCCCGCCCCGCCCGGCCGCTTGCGGCCTCGCGAGGCGGACCGGCGGCCTCTGGAGACCGAGATGCGGACAATCGACACAAGGCGGGGCTTCACGCTCATCGAGCTGCTCGTGACGATCTCCCTGCTCGCCCTCGTGATGGGGGCGCTCGCCTACGGGCTGATGATGGTCCGCCACCAGAGCCGCATCGGCCAGACGCGGGCCATCCTCCAAGCCGCCCAGGCCGCGGCCGTGGAGTACCAGCAACGCACGGGGCGGGTGGTCAGTACGGCCGGGTGGGAGGGCGGCCCGCCGCCGACCGATCTGGACGCCGAGTGGCGCGACCGGATGCCGCCACTGGAGGTTGATGGCGGACCGCACATCGACTACGCGATCCGCTGGTTCGTGATCCAGGCGCGCGAGGTACCGGAGGTCGAGGAGCTGCTCAACGCGCGCGACGCGGGCATCGTGCGCGATGGTGACACGCGCGATCTTGAGGCAGGTGATGATGATGATGTCGTCGTGACCGGCCGCCCCGTAACGATGGTCGACGGCTGGGGCAACGAGCTGGAGTACCGCTCACGCGCCACCGCATCGGGTGATGATTCTTACGACCACCTGAAGCCGCACCCGCGTCCGTTCTTCGCGTCACCGGGCCCGAGCCAGGTCTGGCATGACTGGCGGGATCCGGAATCGGACAACATCTACAGCTTCGAGCTGGACTGAGCATGAGCCAAGGCCTTGAGACAATACGACGTCCGTGGCGGGGTGCCCGGGCGTGGCGCGCCCGGCAGCCGGGGCGGGGCCCGTGCCCGCGCTGGTGGTGGGGCTGGCGGCGGTGGCGGGGG
>SKPT01000629.1 GCA_007119405.1 Phycisphaeraceae bacterium | reverse complement strand
GGTTGCGCCTGGCGGTGGCGGAGGATGGCGAGCTGGCGCGGGTGGCGGCGGCCCTGTGGCGGTCGGATCACGCGCGGCCGGAGTTCGTCACACTGCCATCGCGCCCCGCGGCGGACGCGGTGGCGCGCGGCCGGGTCGACGCGGCGGTCGTCTGGGCGGTGCACGCCCGGGCGTACCCGCACCATGAAACGCTTCCACTGGACGCGGCGCCGGCCCAGTGCCCGCCGCTGGTGGTGATGCTGCGCCGCGAGGCCGACGAAGCCCAGCGCTTCGCCGCGTTCCTTGCCGGCGAGGTCGCGGCCGCGGCCTTTGCGCGCTACGGGTTTGAGGTCGCCGACCGCCGATGAGGTTGCCCGAGATGACTGCCACGCGAGCCATGCTGGCGGGAACCTTTGCCGGGGCGTTGGTGCTGGTGCTGGCGCTGCGGGTTGGCGTTGGGACAGGCGTGGAGCCGGGCCAGGCGCCGCTGCGTCTGTTCTGCGGCGCGGCGATGAGGCCGGCGGTGCAGCCGATCGTCGAGGCGTTTGAGCAGCGTCATGGCCAGGCGGTGCAGGTGCACTACGGCCCGTCAAACGTGCTGCTGAGTCAGCTCGAGACCGGCCCCGAGCGTGTGGACGTGTTCCTGCCCGGCGACGCCTGGTACGTCGAGCAGGCCCAGCGCGGGGGGCTTGTCGAGCCGAGCGAGACCGTAGCGGGCTTTCGCCCGGTTATCGCCGTGCGAGCAGGCAACCCGCACGGGATCCGGCACATCGCCGACCTGACCCGGCCGGGCGTTCGCCTGGGCGTGGCCGACGAACGATCCACCGCCCTGGGCCGGATCATGCCCGCGCTGCTGACGCGCAGCGGCCTGTCGGCTGACGCGCTCACGCCCAACGTCCGCTTCACCGCCGCCACCGCCCCGGAACTGGGCATGAACCTGGGCCTGGGTCACATCGACGCCAGCATCGTCTGGGCGGTCGCGGCGCATCAGCACGAGGGCGTCGAGGCCATTGAGATTGACGCGGCGCACAACGTCATCGCTCCGCTGGCGATTGCGCCGGTGCGCGGCGAGCCGGGGCACCCGGCGGCCGGCGTGCTGATCCAGTTCTTCCAGCAAGCGGAGGCCCGCCGGATCCTGCGCCAACACCACTTCGTGGTGCCCCAGGCCGGTGAGCCGCTCGATTTCCAGGCCTATGGCGAGGTGATCGTCGAATGAAGTATGTGCCCCTGATCGCTGTGCTGGCCCTGGTCGCGGCCCTGGGGATCGGGCTCTGGCGGGGCGGCGCCGGCGACGCGGACGAAGGCTTCGCCACACTCGACGCCGAGCGCCACATCGTGATTCACTGCGGCAACTCGATGCGCCCGGTGGCGGAGCGTCTGGCCGAGCGGTTCCAGCGCGAGCAGGGCATCGCCGTGCGTTTCAACTTCGGCGGCTCGGCGGAGTTGCTGGCGGCGATCGCGCTGGGCGAGGTGGGCGATCTTTACCTGTGCCACGATCCCTACGCCCAGCGCCTGGCGGACGCGGGCCTGCTCGCGCGGGCCGAGACGGTGGGCCATCTTGAGCCGGTGCTCATCGTCGCCCCGGGCAACCCGCATGCGATCGGCTCGCTGGCGGACCTGGCCACGCCGGGACTGCGTGTGGGCTTGCCTGATGCGCGCTACTCGACGGCGGGGGCGATGGTGGCGGCGGAGCTTGAGCGCCGCGACCTGGCCGAGGCGGTGCAACGCAATACGCGCGTGCAGACGCGAGGCCACAACGACGTGGCGATGGCGCTGATCAACGGTCACGTCGACGTGGCGATGGCGTGGAACTTCATCGCCGGCTACCACGCCGCCGGCCTCGAGCCGGTGGCCAGCGGCATCGACTGGCCCGAGACACGCGTAACGCTGTGCCTGCTGACACACGCGCGCGACGTCAAGGCGGCGCAGCGCTTCATCGACTTGGCGCAATCACCCTGGGGCCGGCACACCTTCCAGGAGATGGGGTACACGCGCAGCGGATCGGCGCCATGAGCGAGCAGGCGATCCCCACCCCCGGCCTGGTCACCACAACGCCGGCGACGCGCCCGCGCCGCCAGCGACCCACGCTCGTACACGTGGTCACGGCGGCGACGCTGCTCGCCTACGCGGGCATGCTCGCGACGCTGCTGCTGGCCAACGCCGCCTACCTCGAGCCGGCGAGCTTCATCGAAATTTTCCGTAGCGCGGACCTGCGTTTCGCGCTGCGCCTGAGCCTGGTCACCGCAACGCTGGCGACGCTGCTGTCGCTGGCGCTGGCCATCCCCGTCGCCTACGCCCTGACTCGCGTGCGCCTGCGCGGCTGGTCGCTGCTCGATGCGCTGGTGGACGTGCCCATGGTCCTGCCCCCGCTGGTCATGGGCGTGACGCTGCTGGTGTTCTTCCAGACGCCGCTGGGCCGATTGATCGAAGCCACCGGCCTGCGCTTCGTCTACAGCGCCGCCGGGATCGTGCTGGCGCAGTTCCTGGTGGTCTCGCCTTTTGCGATCCGCACCATCAAGGCGTCCCTGGACGCAATCGACCCGCGCGTCGAGGACGTGGCGCGGACGCTGGGCTACTCGCCGGTGCAGGTCTTCTGCCGCGTGACGCTGCCGATGATGCGCGGCGGGATCGTCGCCGGCGCGGTGATCTGCTGGGCGCAGGCGATCGGGCTCTTCGGCCCGCTGATGGTCTTCGCCGGCACGACGCGGCGGCAGACCGAGGTGCTGGCCACGTCCATCTACCTCGAGCTGTCGATCGGGCGCATCCAGATGGCGCTGGCGATCTCGATGCTCATGCTCGCCGTAGCGCTGGTGACGCTGTGGTGCCTCAAGCGCGTGATGGGGCCGACGCGATGGATATGAGCCCGGGCAAGGCGCTGAGCATCCGGGGCCTGGCCACCGCCGTGCCCGGGTTCACCCTGCGCGACGTGAGCCTGGACGTGCCGCCCGGTCAATGCATGGTCGTGCTCGGGCCCACGGGCTCGGGCAAGTCGATGCTCGCCGAGACGATCTGCGGCCTGCGCCAGGCCGCCGCCGGACGCGTGAGCATCGGCGATCGCGACGTGACGGCGCTGGACCCGGCGCGGCGGCGCATCGGCTACGTGCCGCAGGACCACGCCCTGCTGCCGTTCAAGAACGTGCAACAGAACGTCGCCTTCGCCCTGCGCGCCCAGCGACTGCCACGCCGCGAGGTCCAGCACCGCACCGCCGACGTGCTCAAGATTCTGGGCATGGTCGCGCTGGCGCGCCGGCGGGTGCGCGAGTTGTCCGGCGGCGAACGCCAGCGTCTGGCGCTGGGCCGTGCCCTGGCGATGCGGCCGGAACTGCTGTTGTTGGACGAACCACTGGCGAGCCTCGATCAGCGCACCGCCGAGCAGCTCATCGCCGAGTTGCTGCGTATGCGCCGCGACAGCGGCATCACCAGCCTGCACATCTGCCACAGCCTGGACGAGGCGCTGAGCCAGGCGGATCACCTGGCCATCATTCGCCAAGGGCGCATGATCCAGACCGGGCCGCCCATGCGCCGCATCCGCCGCAGCGAAAACGACGGCTCCCACACCTCGGGATGCTTTCACCACTGCCTTGTAAGGGGCGGTGCGCCTCGCCGACCTACCTTCGGAAGCGGCTGGCGATGGCACTGCGCCGGGGTGACGCAGTACCAGTGTCGTTGCGGCCGCTTGTGGGACCCACAATCCTGGTGGAACAAGCGAAAGGGCATGTCATGGCATCTGACTCCGATGGAACCGCAAACGCCCCTGCTTCGCCGCGACCGCCGCGCCTGCGGTGGTGGGTCGCTCTGGCGGGCGTCGCGGTGGCGCTGCCGGTCGCTTATGGCCTGTACATGCTCGGGATCGGCAGCGTGACGGAGATTGTCACCGGCCCTGAGCCGTATCCTGCCGCCACGCATCAGGCAGCCTGGTCGGGGGATTCCGATCACCCCGGGCCGCGCGGGCCGCTGGGGCACTTTTCCTCCGACAAGCCGATCCTGGTGGACGAAGAAGGCCTGGCCATCCACGGCTATGACGTGGTCGCCTACTTCACAAAGGGACGGCCCGTGGAGGGGATCGCCGACCATGAGGTAGTACATGCAGGGGCGATCTTCCGCTTTTCTTCACCCGAGCATCTTGAACGGTTCAAGGCCGAGCCTGAAGCCTATGTGCCGGCCTACGGTGGCTATTGTGCGCTGGGCGTAGCGGGCGGCTACAAGGACGGGATGCATCCTGAAGCGTTCGAGATTGTGGACGGCCGACTGTTTTTCAACCTCACGCCGGGCATCCACCGGCACTGGCAATCGCGCATGGACGAGCTCATAGAGCGGGCGGACGAAAACTGGCCTCGCCTCAAGGACCCCGACGCGCCGGGTCCCGGCCTCGGTTCCGGTGCCGCTCCGCCGGCCGAAGCTGTGGAGGTCACCTGATCCCGAGGCCACCTTCGCCAAAGCTATCTTATTTACCCACACCGACGGCTGTTTCGCACCGCTGGGCGAGGCCGATTGAGGCGGATCTACCTCGCTGATTCGGTCGCCTCGTCTTCGGGCGCGCCCCGTATGCGCTTGAGC
>SKPT01000507.1 GCA_007119405.1 Phycisphaeraceae bacterium | reverse complement strand
GCCGCCGCCCCGGGACCACCGGTCCCGGCTTTGTACGGGAAAGGTCGTCGGCGTTAAGTGGCACCTGCCACAAAATGATTGAGGGCGCTCTAACATCTACGTTTTCTGCTTCGTGCCTTCGGCCCTGCTCCCGCCCGCGTCGAGCCACCGCCCTGTGACTGACCTGCTCCTGCTGGAAATGCTCGGGCTGATGATCGTCGCCGCCGCGGCCGTCGTGCTGCTGGCGCGCGTGCTGCGGATGCCGACGATCGTGGCCTACATCCTGGCCGGGCTGGTGCTGGGCGTGATCGTGCCGCACATTCCGCTGGGCCCGGCCCGCGCCGCCGACATCGCGTACACCCAGGGCATCAACGTCATCGCCGACCTCGGCGTCGCCCTGCTGCTGTTCCTCGTGGGGCTTGAGCTGAGCCTGCACAAGGTGCGCGACGTCGGCGGGGTGTCGCTGCGCGTTGGGCTTTGGCAGACCGCCTTCACGGGCATCGGCGGCTTCGCACTGGCGTGGCTGTTGGGCTTTGCGCTGCTCCCGGCCGTGCTCATCGCCGCGGCGCTGACCAACAGCTCCACCGTCATGGTCGTCAAGCTGCTGGACCAGAAGCGCGAGATGGACGCGGTTTATGGCCACATCGCCGTCGGCGCGAACCTCGTCAAGGACGTGGTGCTGATCATTGTGCTGACGCTGGTCGTGGGCTTGACGGTTGACGAGGACGCCACGGCCGGCGACACCGCCTGGAAGCTGGCCGTGGCGCTGGGCGGCAGCGCGCTGCTGCTGCTTGGGGCGCTCGCCGCTTCGCGCTGGGTCCTTTCGCGGCCTTTTGCCTGGGTGGCGCGCAACGGGCAGACGCTGCTGATCTGGGCGCTGGCGTGGGCGTTTCTGTTCGCTGTCGCCGCCGAGTTTGTCGGCATCTCCGCGGCGATCGGCGCGTTTCTCGCGGGGGTGAGCCTGGCCCAGCTCGCCTGCGCCGACGAGCTGCGCCGACGGCTGCACCCGCTGGTGAGCTTCTTCCTGGCGGTGTTCTTCATTGCCGTGGGCATGCAGATGCAGATCGCCCCCGCCATCGCTCATTGGCCGGCCGTGCTCGCCCTGAGCGTGTTCGTGCTGGTGGGCAACACCATCTTCTGCACCTGGCTCATCGCCCGCCGGGGCTACGGTGAGCGCACGGCATTCCTCGCCGGCTCGGCGATGGGCCAGATCAGCGAGCTGTCGTTCGTCTTCGTGGCCGTGGGGCTTACCGCCGGCGTGCTCTCGGTGGCGGAGGTCTCCGTGGTCACGCTCGTGGGCCTGATCACGATCGCCATCAGCGCCTACATGATTCTCTACAACCACCAGCTCTACGGCCTGGTGCGCCGCCTCGGGCTGCTGCGCATGTTCAACGCCAGGCAGGCCGACGACGAGGAGCACGAGCCGCCGCTGGCCGGCCACGTCGTGGTCGTGGGGATGAACGCCCTAGGCCGGGCCATCGCCACCGCGCTGCACGAGCGGGGCGAGGCGGTGCTGGCGATCGACACCGACCCGGCCAAGCTCGCGCCGCTGCCCTGCCGGAGGATGACCGGCGACGTCGACCAGCCGATGGTCTTCGAGCAGGCCCGGGTCGCTCACGCCAGGCTGGCGGTGTCCGCGCTGCAGATCGAGGAGGTGAACAACCTCCTCGCCTACCGCTGCAAGCGGCTCGGCGTGCCCGTGGCCATCCATGCCTTTGATCGCTCCGTGCTGGCGGATCTGCGCCAGCTTGGCGTTGACCACATGATCGACTCGCGCACCGCCGGCCGGGCGGCGCTGAGCGCCAAGCTCGTGGAGACGGGGGTGATCGAGCCATGACCACCGTCATGCTCATCCTCGCCGCCGGGGCGATCGGCCTGGGCCTGGCCAAGGCGCTGCACCTGCCGAGCATCCCCCTGCTCGTGCTCGCGGGTGTCGGCCTGAGCGTGGCCGGGGCCGTCGACGATGTCCAACTGCTCCAGGACGTGCTGATGCTCGGCCTGGCGTTGCTGGTGTTCGTCCTGGGCACCGAGCTCAACCCTCGACGCGTCGGGGCCCAGGGGCGCGCCGCCATCATCGTCGGCCTGGTGCAGTTCTTCAGCCTCGGGGGCATCGGCTTCGCGCTCGTCATCGCCCTGGGGCTGGCCTGGCAGACCGCGCTCTACATCGGCCTGGCGCTGGCCTCGAGCTCGACCCTCGTCGTGCTCAACCTCCTGAGGCAGCGCCAGCAGTTCTTCGAGCCCTTCGGCCGGCTGGTCGTCGGTGTGCTGCTGCTGCAGGACCTGCTGGTGATCCTCGCCATCGCCGCGCTGGGCCGGCTCGACGAGCCCGACCCCGCCGCCATCGGCCGCAGCGTCCTTGGGCTCGCCGGCCTGCTCGGCGCCGCCGTCGTCAGCGTCCGCTGGGTCGGGCCGGCCATCCTCACGCGACTCCAGGACGACGACGAGACCCTGCTCATCGTCGTCCTCGCCACGCTCTTCCTCTTCCTCGGCGGTGCCACGTTCATGGGCCTGCCGCTGGTCGCCGGCGCCTTCATCGCCGGCGTCGCGCTGTCCGGCTTTCCGACCCACGGCATTGTGCGCGGCCAGCTCTCGTCGATCTCCGACTTCTTCGTCGCCGTCTTCTTCGTCGCCCTGGGCGGGCTGCTGACGCTGCCCCGGCTCGACGAGCTGCTGCTGCTGGCGAGCTTCGTCGTGCTCGTGCTGTTCGTGACGCCGCCGCTGGTGGCGATGGTCGCCCGCCGGGTCGGTCTGACCGCGCGCAGCAGCATCGAGGGCGGGCTGCTGCTGGCCCAGTGCTCCGAGTTCTCGATCATCGTCGCCCTGCTGGGGCTGGCCCAGGGGCACCTGGACGTCGGGCTGGTCAGCGTCATCGCCCTGACCACGGTCATCACGATGATCCTGACGCCGTTCACGGCCACCGACGCCGCCACCTGGCGCATCATGCGCGCCGGCTGGCGGCGCCGCCTGCCCCGGCCCGGGGTGCGGCAACACGGCCACATCCTCATGCTCGGCTGCGGCCGACAGGGCATGCGGCTGCTCAACGCGCTGCTGGCCCACGGCCGCGAGGTCGTGGTCGTCGACGACGACGCCGGCATCATCGCCGAACTGACCGCCCGCGGGGTGCCGGCTTATCGCGGCGACGGCGCCGACGTCGAGGTGCTCGACGCCCTGGACGCCGAGCGGGCCAGTGCGATCGTCTCGAACATGCGCCGCGTTCGCGACAACGTGCGCATGCTCGAATACACCCGCCGGCGCAAGGCCGACCTGCCCGTGCTCGTGCGCGTCTTCGAGCCCGGCGACGCCAGCCAGATCGAGGCCCACGGCGGCACCGCCATCGTCGACAGCCAGGCCGCCGCCGCGGCGTTCATCGCGTGGTTCGAGTCCAGGATGGCTGGCGGGAAGGGTTCAGACCAACCAGAGAGATTGTGAGGACAGCGCGTTGAGCACCGGCGTTGGGTGCCACGGCTTGGCCCGAAGGCCAAGCCGTGCCTCCGTCGGCCGCCGCACGGCTTGCCGCTTCGCGGTCAAGCCGTGGCACCCACTTTCCGGTCAGTTTCGCTGATACGTCCCGACCAGTTCGGCCGAGGCGACCACCCGGCCGCGCATCGCCTCGTCCAGCGCGTCGCGCTCCACGCCGGGGGCGAGCACCAGCGGCTGGTTGAGCGCGTAGAGGCGGAAGTGGTAGTGGTGCAGTCCGTGGCCTTTGGGCGGCGCCGGGCCGCGGTAGCCGATGTTGTGCTTGGAGAAGCTGTTGCGGCCCTGCAGCGCCCCGGCGGGGTTGCGCAGCTCATCGGCGCCGCGCGGCACGTTTTCCGGCAGGGCGTCGAGGCCGGGGGGAATCTTGTAGAGCGTCCAGTGCACGAACGGGTCTTCACGCGGTGCGTCGGGATCGTCGACGATCAGCACCAACTCCGCCGCTGTCGCCGGCACGTCGGCGAAGCGCAGCGGCGGGGAGATGTTGTTGCCGTCCTCGGTGTAGGGCTTGGGGATCCGTTCGCCGTCGGAGAACGCCGGGCTCGTGATGCGCATGGGCTGGCCTCACCATCCGTTGAAGATGACCTGTCGGCGGAGCCGAAGCGGCGGGCGCTGACGCTGCTCAGCGCATCCGCGCCAGCAGCACCGGCCGCATCGGCTCCGCCACGTCCTCCTGCTCATCGTAGCTGATGCTCGCCCCCGCCAGTTCCTGAATCTCCACGGGCCAGCGCAACTGCATCCGCGCCATGCCCTGGTCGTCCCAGGCCACGGCCTTGACGGGCAGGTGGCGGTCGTCGTGCGTGTGCAGCCACAGCCGCGACTGCTCATGCTCCTCGGGCGGGTCCAGGTCGGTCACGAACAGGTAGGCCTCCTCGCGCCCCGCGTCCCACAAGAGGTGCGCCCGCGCCCGCTCATGCTCCGGCACGCCGCGAAAGCTGATCAGCTCATGCTCGGGCGAGCGCAGCGTCGACAGCACCGCCGCGCTGGTGTGGATGCGCTCGATCAGCTCGTCGGTGGGCTCGTCGGCGCTGAAGCTCTCGAGCACGGCGTCGAGGAAGCCCTCCAGCCGCGCCATCTCCTGTCCCGGCTGCGTCGGCCAGAGCAGCAGCAGCGCCACG
>SKPT01000371.1 GCA_007119405.1 Phycisphaeraceae bacterium | reverse complement strand
CGCCCGACCTGAGCGAGCCCCCGGCGGCGGGGGCGAGCGAAGGTCGGGATCCGCCCCGCGCCCGACGCGAAGGAAATTTCAATCTCGCGCTTAATTCTGGCCCCGGATTCGTGTACAACACACAGCCGCCCGGCCGAGCCGGCGGCCGGGCACTTCCGGCCTACATCTCGCGGAGCAGCACCTTGACCGACCAGCCCCCCCTCGAGAAGGACGATCTGTCGCTGTTGGACGAGACCGCCGCCGGCTTCACCCGCCTGACCGGCGAGGTGGGCAAGCGGATCGTCGGCCAGGACCAGGCCGTCCGCGCCCTGCTCGCGTCCATCCTCTGCCAGGGCCACAGCCTCATCATCGGCGTGCCCGGCCTGGCCAAGACCATGCTCGTCAAGACCCTGGCCGAGATCCTCGGCTGGAAGTTCCATCGCATCCAGTTCACCCCCGACATGATGCCCGCGGACATCATCGGCATGGAGCTGCTCCAGGACGACCCGAGCACCGGCCAGCGGGGCATGAAGTTCGTCCCCGGGCCCATCTTCGCCAACATGATCCTCGCCGACGAGATCAACCGCACCCCGCCCAAGACTCAGAGCGCCCTGCTCGAAGCCATGCAGGAGCGGCAGGTCACCTCCATGGGCCGACGCCACGCGCTCGAGCCGCCTTTCGTCGTCGTCGCCACGCAGAACCCCATCGAGCAGGAGGGCACCTACCCCTTGCCCGAAGCCCAGCTCGACCGCTTCATGTTCAGCCTCTGGCTCGATTACCCCAGCGTGGAGGAGGAGGAGCGCATCGTCGCCCAGACGACGCGCCCCGGCCAGGTCGAGCTCGAGCCGGTCTTCGAGAAGCAGAAGATGCTCGAGATCCAGGCCCTGGTCGAGCGCATGCCGGTGACGCAGCACGTGATCAGCTACGCCGTGGCCATCGCCCGGGCGACGCGCCCGGCCAGCGCCGCGGCCGACGAGTTCGTGCGCGAGTACGTCGAGTGGGGCGCCGGGCCCCGCGCCGGCCAGCACATGATCCTCGCGGGCAAGGCGCTGGCCCTGATGGACGGCGAGCCGACCGTCAGCGCCGCCCACGTGCGCCAGGCCGCCGAGCACGTCCTGCGCCATCGCGTATTGCCCAACTACCAGGCCGCCGGCGAGGGCGTGACCACGCAGCAGATTCTCAAGCGCGTGGTCGAGAGCATCGGCGAACCGGACTATGCGTGAGAACCGGGGAACCACCGATGCATGGTGATGCACACCGATACGCTGCCGCGTTAGCCGTCGCCCTTGGGCGACGCGGGTGTGCGATGCGGCAGCGGGTGCCACTGACAAGCGGAGTCCGCGGAGCTTGTCAGTGTGACCGTCCAAGAGCACTGACAAGACCGCGGACGGCCTTGTCAGTGGCACCCGGTGTCCTCGGCAGGAGAAACCCACGATGAAACGTTCGGATCTGGTAGCGATCAGTACCGCGGCCGTGCTCGGGGGTTGCGGGGTCATCGCCGCGGCGATCAACCCCGAATTCGTCTCCTTCGAGGGGTTCATGGCCGCGGCAATTGCGGCGATCCTTGCCGGCATTTATGAAAAGCTTCCCGAACCATCGAGGCAAGACGACGCCCGGAGCGACGTATGATTACGCAAGGTGGGTTTACCGGCGTGCGCCGGTGCCGCAGCCATCGCTTCGCTCTAACCACCATGCATCAACGTCGTGGTCTTGGGTCGCGGACTCGCCAAGACCACGGCACCCGGCACCGGGGCATCCATCCTTTATCGAGCAGGTCAACCGTATGAGACGTTGGATACGACGACATTACGACAGCCTCGAACGCTGGAGCGGCCTCATTGGCGCGGCGGGTGTGGGTGGCTGGGTTTTCTCGATCTGGGAATGGGGCATCGTTCTGGCCTTCTTGCTTGTGTTCCTTGCCGCAGCTTTCCGCGTCGTACTATTCGACGCTGTCGCGTCGCAGCGCCGCGCGCGTTAAACCGGAACCCATGGCCCAGACCCCCACCCAACCCGCTTCCGCCAGCCGCGAGCATCGCTACCTGCGCGTCGCGGACCTGCGTCGCCTGCGGCACATGTTCTTCGCGTCGCGGCGCGTCGTCGAGGGCCAGTACGCCGGCCGGCACGCCTCGCCGCAGCGCGGCCACAGCGTCGAGTTCAACGACTACCGCGAGTACATCCCCGGCGATCCGCTGACCGACGTGGACTGGAAGGTGCTCGGCCGCAGCGACCGCATGTACATCAAGCTCTTCGAGCACCAGTCGGACATGACGGTCAACCTCCTCGTCGACGCCTCGGCCTCGATGGCGTATCGCGGGGCGGACGCGATCGTCGGCGACGGCAGCTCGTGGCTGTCGCGCGTCAGCCTGGCGGCCAGCAAGCGGCGACGGCGCAGCCACGCCGACGCCATCGACCGCCCGAGCAAGTACGACCACGCCTGCCTCATGGCCGCCGCCATCGCCTTCCTGACGACGAAGCAGCAGGACAAGGTGGCCTTCGGCGTCGCGCGCGACGGGCTGGCCGAGTTCCACCGCCCCGCCGGCTCCCACGTGCACCTGTCCAACATCCTCCGGGCCATGGAGCAGGTTGCCCCGCGCGGCCAGGCACGCCTGGCCGAGGCCCTCAAGGACCTGGCCCGCCGCGTGTCGCGCAAGGGGCTGGTGGTGATCTTCTCCGATCTGCTCGAGGAGCGCGAGCCGCTGCTCAAGGCGATCAGCGCCTTCACCGCCCGCGGCAACGAGGTGATCGTCTTCCAGATCATGCACGCCGAGGAGCTGCGCCTGCCCGGCGACGTCGCCGACGCGGTGTTCGTTGACAGCGAGACGGGCACGCGCCGCCGCCTCAACGTCGACGACATCCGCGACGCGTACCAGCAGCGGCTGCGCGGCTTCCTCGACGCCTGGTCGGCCGCGCTCAAGGCCCGCGGCGTCGATCACCAGATCGTCTCCACCGCCACGCCCTACAACCAGGCGCTGGAGCGATATATCTTCAACCGTGCAAGCATGACGTGAGAGCCGCGAAGACACGAAGCCTGCACGAAGGAAGACAGCAAAGGCAAATGAGGAAGCCAGGAATGCAGGAAAGGAAAGGGTTGTATTCCGCAGTGGCCGCCACATCCGCTTGCGTAAAGCCGGGACCGGTGGTCCCGGGGCATCGGCACGTGGCGATCGAACACCACGGGCCATCCGCGGCCCATCGGCCTTCGGCCGGCGCTCGACGGCGATCCGTGCCACGATCCGATCGCGCGCCGCTGCCGATCCACAGCCGCCACCCCGGGACCACCGGTCCCGGCTTTATACCGGACGCGGCCCTTCGCGCCATCGTGGCTGACCGGGGACGCCCATGACCCTCGCGTTTCTCTCCTTCGCCGCCCCCGTCATGCTCGCAGGCCTGGTCCTGCTGAGCCTGCCGGTGATCGCGCATCTGCTCAACCGCCGCGCCCGTCGGCAGGTCGTCTTTCCCAGCGTCGTGCTGCTGATGGAGGCGTGGGCCAACCAGTCGCAGCTCTTCCGCCTGCGCCGGCTGATCCTGCTGCTGCTGCGCTGCCTGGCGATCGCGCTGATCGTGCTGGCGTTCGCCTGGCCGATGTGGGTCGAGAGCGAGGCGGCGACGGCCACGGGCGACGACAGCGCGGCCGTGGTCCTGCTCGTGGACGTCAGCGCCTCGACCGGGCAGGAGGTGCGCGGCGTCTCGGCCATGTCGTCGCTGCGCGCCGCCGCCGGCCGGGCCGTCGACGGGCTGCTCTCGGGCGCGGACGTGGCCAACGTCGTGCACGCCTCGGCCAGGCCCGCGCCGGTGTTCGCCTCCATGACCGCCAACCTCCAGGCGGTGCGGCAGGAGCTGGCCACGCTCGAGCCCACCGCCGAGCGCGCCGACTTCGTCTCCGCCTTCGCCGTCGCCGGCGAACTGCTGGCCGGCCACGCCGGCCCGCGGCACCTGGTCGTGTTGACCGACCTGCAGGCGACCAACTGGCAGGCCGTGCCCGAGCGGCTCGCTTCCACCCAGCCGCTGCCGGCCGACACGCGCCTGACGCTAGTCGCCCTCGACGCCCCGGCCCAGGCCAACGTCGCCCTGGCCCGCCCCGCCGTCGAGCCCGCCCAGCCGGTGCTCGGCCAGCGCGTCACCGCCTCCGTCGAGCTGGCCAACTTCGCCGACCACGACCAGACCGTGCAGGTGGAGCTGCTCATCGACGACGAGCCGACCGACGCCCGCAGCGTCTCGCTCGAGCCCTGGCAGCGCCAGACCGTGCCCTTCGAGCTGACGCTCCACGAGCCCGGCCCGCGGCGCGTCAGCTTCGCCATCGGCGACGACGCCCTGGCCATCGACAACCGCGCCCACGTCGTCGTCCGCGTCGCCGAGCGCGAGCGCATCGTCGTCGTCGGCGACGACAACCCGCACGAGCTCGGCTCCGTCAGCTATTTCCTGACGCGCGGCCTGGCCCCGCACCTGGATGACCGCAACCGCTACGCCGTCGACCACATCGCCGCCGCCGAGCTGCGCCCGGCCCAGCTCGCCGGCAGCGCGGGCGTGATCCTCGGCCACGTCGGCCGGCTCGACGACCGCGCCGTCGACACCCTGGCGCAGCACCTCGCCGCCGGCGGGGGCG
>SKPT01000195.1 GCA_007119405.1 Phycisphaeraceae bacterium | reverse complement strand
CTACGACAGCGTGCGCGCCGCGGCGTTCATGGGCTACCGCTGCATCGCGCAAGTCGCCGGGCTCAGGGCCGAGCCGATCGCCCCCGGCCGCGTGCGCATCGACGACCCGCGCTGGGGCGGCTACGTCGCCAACGTCAGCCCCAGCGAGTTCGAGACCCACTACCGCCAGGCGGTGCCCGAGCGCATGACGGGGCGGGCGTTTCTCGACGAGCTCGACGGCAGCACAGACGAGCTCGTGCCGATCGAGCCGCGGACCAGCTACGCGGTGCGGCAGGCGGTGGCGCATCCGATCTACGAGCACCTGCGCGTGCGGCTGTTCGCCGAGCTGCTGCGCGGCCCGGCCGAGCCGGAGGCGGCGCGGCTGCTGGGCGAGCTGATGTATCAGTCGCATGCGAGCTATTCGGCTTGCGGGCTGGGCGCCGAGGCGACGGACCGGCTCGTGCAGCGCGTGCGGCAAGCCGGGCCCGACGCCGGGCTCTACGGCGCCAAGATCACCGGCGGCGGCTGCGGCGGAACGGTGGCGGTGCTCGGCCGGCGCGACGCCGAGGCGCAGGTGCGGCGGATCGCACGCGATCATGCCCGGGAGATGGGCGCGCCCTTGCGCGTGTTCGCCGGCTCATCCGACGGCGCCGCGGCCGTACCGGTGCGGTGCATCGCCCCGCGGGTCGGTACGCGGCCGGGGTGAGGCGGATGCACCTCATAAGAGTAGCGGGTGCGGCGTTCGATGATCGGGGTGCCACTCAACGCCGTGAACTATTGATGTAGGGTGGGTTTCGCTTCGCTCTACCCACCCTACATTAGCGCCGCCGTCGAATAGTTCACGGCGTTGGGTGCCACTGGCGGCTTGCCCGCCAGTGCCCGGGCGCACCGCAGGCCATCTACCGTGCGAACCGCGTGGGTCCCGCGTGCTCGAACCACCCACGCCGTATGGACCGCCGAGGCACTGGCGGACAAGCCGCCAGTGGCACCCACCTTACCGCGTCGCTCGTCTGCTACAAATCTGAGGTGCACCCGGTGAGGCCGACTCATGGATGACATGGCCGGGCGGTTTCGTCGCCCGGACAGCGCATCACGGCCTGCTCTTCCATCCGCCGACCGGCGGACGAATGGGCGCTGACCCATCGCTGCTGATCCGGAAGACGGAAGCGGCGTCCTTCGAGCACGATCGGGTAGTCGCCTGCTTCATCGCCGCTGCCGCGGCCAAGCAGCACCTCGCGTGCTTCGTCGGTGTAGCGTTCGAAATAGCCGACATGGGCGTTCGTGGACGCCTCGATCTGCTGCCAGCTCTTGCCCAGCAGCTCGTCGCGCGGCGGGCAGGGACCGCAGGCGAATACGTGGGCCCGCACGCCGGCCTGGCCCGAGGGGGCATCGATCGGGGGGAACCGGCCCGGCTCGTCCAGGAAAAGCTCGTCCGAGCCCAGGTCGTAGTAATAGACCGCATCGAACGCCGGCCGGCCCTGGCTGGCCTGACGCCAGACGACGACCCCCAGGGCCAGGCACAGCAGGACGATCGCCCCGGCGATGGCGTACATACCGTTGTTGTTGAGCGCCTCTCTGAGCGACATTGATGCCCCTTTTCTGCGCAAGGCCCGGCGCGCCGCTGGACGCCTCCGACGCCGGGCATGGCCGTGTCGGTCACCTTCGGCGCGAGGTGGCGGCCCTCAGGTCGACGGAGCCTGACCCTGGCCGGGGATGTATCCCTCGTCGTTGCGGCCGGGGATGATGATGCGCGGGTTGAGCTTGCGGACCTGCGGCTCGTCGGGCAGCTCGCCGTGAATGCGCTGCACGAGCAGATCGACCATCGCCTGGCCGAGCTCGGGGTTGCGCTTGTCGGCGGTGGCGGCGGGGGCGAGCACTTCGAAGCTGCGTTCGGGCATGTCCTGCCAATAGTTGTCGTATCCGACGAGCAGCACGTCCTGGTTGGGCTCGCGGCCGAAGAGTCGGCACGCCAGGCCTGCCGTGGGCACCCGGCCGTCGGTCTCCAGCACGAGGGCGTCGATCGGCGCCGGGCCGGTCATCCATTCCACGAGGAAGCCGGCGATCTGGCGGGCGGCGACGTCGAGCTGTTCGCGGGTGTGGGTTTCGGTGGAGACCTTGATGGGCACCAGCGGCAGCGGCTCGAGGCCGGCTTCATGCATGGCGCGTTCGTACCCGGCGCGGCGCTCGCGGACCCAATACAGGTCCGTGGTGTTGGTGAAGAGCATCAGCGGTCGGCGCCGGCCCTGCTCGATGAGCCAGCGCGTCAGTTCATAGGAGCCGACCTCGTGGTCGGACGAGACGCGGTCGTAGCCGGCCACCTCCTCGGAGCTGCCATAGCTGACGACGCGGGTGCCGACCTCGGTCAGGCGGGCGACGAGGCGCTGGCGATGGGGAAAGTCCTCGGTGACCTCGGCGATCACGGCGCCGAGAGGGCGGCTGGCGACGAGGCGCTCCATCGTCGCGTCATTGATCCGGCGCGGGTGCAGCGAGAGCAGGTTGTAGCCGGCCTCGCCGATGCGGCGGATGCTGCCGACCGTGAGAAACTCCATCCATCCCGGCTGGCGGTGGCCCGGGTGCGGCTGGGCCACCTCCTCGCCGACGACCACGATGGTGTCCTGCATCATCGTGTCGTTGCGGGCGACGAGTCGGGTGCGCGAGCCCTGGCGGCGGACCAGCCCCTCGTCCTCAAGCGCCTCAAGCGCCCAGCGCAGCGCCGGGCGGTTGACCTTCAACTGCGTGGCCAGATCGCGCTCGGCCGGCAGCGGCTCACCCTCGGGCAGGGCGCCGCTGAGAATCTGGCCGCGGAGGTGGCGGAACACGCGGACCCGCGGGGCGTCGTTGCGCGTCGACGATGCGGTGACCGGGCTGGAGGCGGATGAACTCATGGCGTCTGCCTTCGGGTAGTATCGGCCGCATCACGTCGAAAAGTTTTTGGACGGCGGCCGTAATTTTGGTACGAGTAGTATAGCGAGCCATTCCTCGCTGCCAAGTGTGCAATTCCATCTTCCTGGCCCGGAGGGGCCCGGGCCGCGCGCCATCTCCGGTAACCGTGTTTATCGGATGGAGTTGCAGGCGCGATCGCCGGCCGGGGCGATCGCCAGCCGGCGACGGACGCGGGCGGGAAGCGCGACGCAGCGGCGGCCCGGCCCGGCGGACGCAGCGCGGCAGCGCGATCCGGCCGAACCAAATCTGTGCGATGATTTCATCGCCACGCGATCCCCTTGCACAGCGGGGGCTTGACCCCACCAAAGCGGTGGACAACCAGACGAATCGCTCCGCCCACCGGACCGCCCCACGCCGCGCGAGTTGGTGAAACATCTATAAATCAATATATATACTTGGTTTGTGTATATTCACCGCGGCGTGGGCGTGGCGATGAAAATTCTCGGGCCGGGTCTTGAAATTTTGGTAAAATCGAATAGCTTGGGATGAAGCGGGGCAGGCGGTTGGCGGGCCAGCGGGCGTCGTCGCATCGTGCAATGACGCGGTTCGAAGTCTCGGCATCGTCGGCTTGGAGCTTCACGATCTGACGTCTGACAACAGCCAAGGCTCCGGTGAAGCAGGCACATCTTGAAACGATCATCTTGCAAAGGGGGCGCCGTTGCCCTCACAGCGTTCTGGGAAGGGAGACAGCTCATGCTCAGATTCACGCGATCGATTGCAGCAGCAGCAGCGGTCATGCTGGCCGCAGGAAGCGCGTCGGCGACGACGATCATCGAGGACGGATTCACGGCCGGAGACGCGGGCGACCAGATTCACGGCCTTGCCCCGGACACGGTGAACGTGCCCGGCGGGACGTGGAGCTTCGCCGGCAACGCCGACGTCTGGGGCATCGACTCGGTGACGGTGGAAGATCACGCCCAGGAGGGACGGGTGGCGGACATCCCGCAGTTCGACACCGGGGCGCAGATCACGACCGGTGGGATGATCGGCGGCGAAGTGACGCTCTCGGCCCGCGTCAGCGTGCCAACCGGCCCCAACATGGACGCCCATCGGGCGATCTTCCTCGGCACGTGGGACCTCAACCATCAGGACGAGGATCCGGGCGGACTGGCCAACATGAACAGTGGGGACTTCCGCGGGATCGGCATCAACCGCGAAGGCGAGATCGTCACCCGCGACACCGACTGGCGGCAGACCGGCCTGTTCATCGACGACTTCGACGATGGTGCGTTCCATGACTTCAGCTTCAGCTTCGATGCGGCCAGTGGGGACGTGCTGAGCCTGACGGTGGATTCGCAATCGTTCGACTTCATGAACGACTCGGCGGTGGGCTCGCCGTTCAGCGGGGCTTCGCTGAACCACGTCGGGTTCGGCTCGCCCGGCGGGGGCGCTCAGGTCAGCAGCTTCATCGCCATCCCTGAGCCGGCGTCGTTGACGTTGGTGGGTCTGGGCGGCGCGGTGCTGCTGCTGCGCCGCCGAGGCCGCGCGTAAGGTTCCAATGCGGGCACACAACACGGGCGGGAACTGTGGAGGGCCGTGGTGTACGGCCCTCCCTTTTTTTGACGTTCGTTGCGGTGGTTCGGTCTGGTCGCTGATGTAAGGAACTCCGTATGTCGCAGCGCATCTGGTGTCGCGTCTGGGCCGTGCTGGTCCTGGTCGGGCTG
>SKPT01000279.1 GCA_007119405.1 Phycisphaeraceae bacterium | reverse complement strand
CGATGCGTTGAATCACCTGCAACAGGTGGGCATCGTCGCGGAAATGCTGTTGGGCCAGTTCCAGTCGCCCATTACGTTCCACGTAAACTTGATGCGGCCCGTTGACGAGGATGTCCGTGATGGCCGGATCCCGCAGGTAGTCTTCCAGAGGGCCGAGGCCGAACATCTCGTCCATCACGTCCTGAACCAGGGCCTGCCTTTCCGGCTCGGACAGGGGGCAGCGCTGCTGGGTCAGCAGCACATCGACGCGACGATAGCACTCTTCGTGCAGTTGCTCGCGGGACATCTGCCTGGCCTGGGCGAAGTTCAAGGTCTCCAGCAGTCGTCGATGCACGTGCGCCTTGATGCCTTCCAACGAGGTATCGGGCGGCATCGAGTTGTTGTTTGCGGTTGCTCCGCGTGCCATGAAGTCTCCTTGTGCCTAGACGCGTTGAGTGCCTGTTGATCGCATTTGCGCCACAATGCTCTGGAGGTCCCGGCGCAGGTTCGAACGCGGCGCGACGTCGGCCAGCGGCTTGCCGTAGTTCAACCCGCGGATCGCGCTGCGGTAGTCGTTGCGTACGTACACCAGCGGAATCCTGCCCAGCACCCGCACGGCCTCGTCGGTGCCGATCATCTGATGTCGTCGGCCATGTCGACTGACCAGGGCCCGGATCCGGTCGGAGCGCCCTGCACGACGCTCCAATGCCGTAATCACGCGTCGAGCACTGTGCAGATCCTTGACCGTGAGCTGGAGCACCAGGAAGGTGTGGTCGCTTGCCGTGACCAACTCCGAAGCCACGTCGATCGGTACGCGAGGCGCGTCGATGACTGTCGCCTCGTAGACCGTCCGGCAGGCGTCCAGCAACCCGCCGAGTCGCTTATATTCCACCGGCCGAGGTTCGTAGGGGTGCGTCGTGGCGGGACTGGCCAGGAGGTGCAGCTCCGCGTTCGGCCAGACGGCGCTGGACTGGATCAGTTGTCCGTCGAACGGTCCGTCGCGTCCCAGCACGTCCGCGACCCCGAATCGGGATTCGGCGCCAAGGTAAGCGCCCAACGCGCCGTAGGCGGTGTCCAGGTCGATCAGCAGCGACGGTTGACCCTCCGCACTGAGTTCACGCGCCGTGTTCAGGGCCACCGTCGTGGCGCCGCAGCCGCCGCCGGCGGAGAGCACCGTCACCACCTGACCCCGCCGCTCGCTTGTCCGCAGCACGGGCGTGAGGCGATCGATCGCCTTCTCCAACTCGGCGTCCATCTCGTTCTTGCAGATGACATGCCGAACCCCTGCCTGCATCGCCTCAAGCAGCAATTCCTGGCGCACCTGTTCGGCCAAGGCGATGAAGCGGGTGCGCGGCAGTTGATCGCCAATGCCCAGGCGGTCCAGTTCATACAGCGCGGACGCGCCGGGATCATCCGCATCGATCAACACGATGGCCCCGTCATGATGCGTCGCCCGACGCGCCAGGTCCCGCAGGTCATGCAGCGGCGGCGTCTCCAGGCGGTGACCATTGGACGACAGCGCCCGTTCCACGCGGTCGGCCAACGACGCATCCCGGCTCATCAACAGCACGGCGACCTGGCCGGTCATCGGTTCCTCCTGCTTCGGTCGCGCTCCGGACCGGGCACCGCGGGGCGATGCTCGACCCATGCGCCCGGGCCCTCCAGATCATCGAGGCCCAACTCCTTGAGCCGCTCGGCGCTGACCGGGCCGACACGCGGCCGGGCGCGGCCTTCGATATCACCCTGGACAAACAGTTCCCAGCTGCTCGGTCGCCTGTGCAGCACGCCCGGCGCCGGCTGGGGCTCCGTCGTGGAGACCGGCTCGACCAGCGACGCGGTGACCAGAATCAGCAGTTCCGTCTCCTCCTCGGCGTACCGCACCGAGCGGAACAGGGGCCCGAGCACAGGCAGCCGCCCGAGCCCCGGAACCTCCGACCGTCGGGCGTTGGTGCTGCGATCGATCAGCCCCGCCACCGCGAACGTCTGGCCGCTGTTGAGCTCGAGCGTGGTCTCCAGCTCGCGCTTGATCAGTGAGGGCACCCGTGTGCCGAGCACTTCCACGCCGCCGACATCCGACAGCTCGCTGACCTCGGGCCTGATCTGCAAACGGATCGTGCCGTCGCCAAGCACCAGCGGTCGGAAGCGCAGCAGCACGCCGAACTCGCGGTAATCGATCGTGACCTCCGTCGTCGTCCCGGCACCGAGCTGCGCGATCGGAACGGGAAACTCGCCGCCGGCGAGGAATGTCGCCTCCTCGCCGCTGAGCGCCACCAGTGTGGGCTCGGCGAGGATCTGCATGTACTGGTTCTCCTGCAGCGCGCGGAGGAAGACCTCCAGGTCCGCCCGCGGAAAGCCGCCGAAGACCGTCACCGGGGCCGGCACGGCCAGATCGCTGAGGAACTCAAAATCCACATCGCCCACGGCCGTGCCCGCCGGCACACCGATGTTGGTCGGCACGAGCGGCCCGGCCGATGAACCAAGCTGGATGCCTCCGAAAAAGTCTTCACCGGCATACGCGACATTGACGCCCAGCGTCCGCAGCGCCTGCCGGCTGACCTCCGCCATCCGCACCTGCAACTGCACCTGCTGCACGCCACCGACGCGCGTCATGTCCATGTAGCGCACCTCCGTGGCGTCCATCAGCCGGCGCAGGTGCTCCGCCTCTTCGGCACGGTTGAGCACGCCGCTGACGACGATCACGCCACGCATCTGCGATACCGCCAGCGAGGAGCGGGGGAACAGCTCGGCCAACGCCGACTCGATGTCGCTCAAGTCCGCCTGCACGGTGATCGGAGCACGCCAGAGCTGATCTTCCGCCTCACCCCATATCGCCAGGTCCGTTGTGCCCGAGCGCTTGCCTTGCACCTGAAGCCGTCTTGGCGAAAGCAGTTGAACATCCGCGACATCGGGATCCGTCACCGACACGCGCGTCGCCGGCCAGGGAATCTCCAGCACGTCCGACTGCCCGGCGTTGAGCCGCACTGCCTCGCCCGACACGTTCGGCGGCGCTTCGGCTTCCTCCGCACGCGCTGTCCACGCCGCGGTCGACAGCAGCACGACGGCCACTCCCATCGCAAACCAACCATGATGACGGGCCGATCTATCCATGCGTCGTCTCCGTGATCCGAAACCGTTGCGTCCCGAAGCGGGCCTGCTGAGGTCACCCCGCCGGCGCCGGATGCTCCTCGGACGCCTCCACTGGCCAGTCCATTTCCAGGGTCTCGCTGTTATTGCCGCGGATGATCAGCACCTCCCATTGCCGGCTCGGCTCCGGCGCCGGATTCGAGCCCGCCTCGGCCGCCAGCCGATCCCGATCCGCCTGCGCCTCGGCCAGGGCCTGCTGCAACTGCTCGATCATCCGCGCATCCGCCTGGGCCTGCTCGCGGCCTGGGCGGGTCTCGGCCCGGGCGATCTCGCTCAGCCACGTCGTCACCTCGGCATCCGCCTGCGCGTCCGAGGGATTGCGCATCGCCAGCGAGACACTGCCGTGCGCCATCGCCAGCCGAAGAATCTGCGCCTGCTTCGGATCCACCAGCAGCGCCACGAGTCGGCTTCGGCCGCCGCCGCTCCGGCCGTTGTCGCCGTTCGAGGACACCACCGTATCGCCGCCCACCGCCAGCACCTGCAGTCCCTGCAACAGCGTCGTCGCTGCCTGCTCGCTCGTCCCGCCGGCGGCATCCTCGACCTCCATCCGGATCGTCGCGATCACGTCCACCACGCTGCCCGGATACAGCAGCCCGGAAAGCCCGGCATGGTCCGACAGCGACACCGTCACCGCCCGCTTGCCCGCAGGCAGCGACGCCGCGAGCTGCGCGATCGAGTCGTCACGCACCAACGAGCGCTGCGTCAGCGCCTGACCCTCCACCACGGGTGTCGCCAGCACCTTGCCCACCGCCTGCACCGGGTTGCTCAGCGCCTCGTCCGGCACGTCGCTCTGCGCAACGGTCCGGCTCTCGACCGCGTCCGCCTCGAGCACCGCCATCGCCGGCAGGTCACGCGACGCCACCACCACCTGCACCTCCGGCTCGGCCGGCTCCTGCTCGACCTGCGCCTCGGGGTCCGGGGCCATCAGCGCCTGCACCAGCAGCATCGCCGACACCGCCGCCACCAGCCCGAAAACCACCAGCAAGCCCACGGCTATCTTCATCGTTTCATTCCTCCACACACGCAAGCGTGCATCACGGCCCCTCCTTGGCCATCGCCGCATGACCCCGCAGCGTCTCCGGCGTGCCGAAACGCAGACCCGTGAGCGTGATCTGCTCGTAAGCCACCTCCAGCGTCACCTCGATCGGCTCGCCGGATTCCACGCTCACCTCCGGCTCGAGCGTCAACGCGTAGCTCACGCCGCCCATGCCCATCCGCTGCATCATCTCGCTCAGCTTCGCCTCCACATCCGCGACGGTCGCGTCCGGCCGAATCGCCTCCCGCACCGCCGCCCGCGCGGCGGTCGTCAATTGCGATGCTACGGGGTCCTCGAAATGACGATCGCGCCGCGAGGATGACCCGTGCCGAATCGTTGCGTTGCTTCACGGGGCGTGAGCCGGCGAATCTCGCGAACGCCCTGCGGGGACAGCGAGGTCAAATCCTCGAGGGTTCCCAGCCGATTGT
>SKPT01000428.1 GCA_007119405.1 Phycisphaeraceae bacterium | reverse complement strand
TGGCGGTGCGATGCGACAATGGGGTGATGTGCTGCCACAGCCTGCCGGCGCCGCGCAAGCTTGAGAGCTTTGACAAGGCGGTGCTCGAGCGCGAGCTGACGGACGCGGACCTGGCCGGCGAGGGCCCGGCATCGCTGATGGTGTGGGGGCGCAACCACACGCAGCGCGTCGCGGATGAGCTGGGCGAGGCCTGGGGAGCGCGGCAGTTCGTGATGGGGCATCAGCCGGCCGAGTTCGGGTACGAGCTCGAGGGCGAGACCATGCTGGTGCTGGCCTCGGACCACGAGCACGGCGTCGCGCTGCCGATCGACCTGGCCCGGCCGATGACGCGCGACGAGCTGGTGGCCGAGATCCTGCCTCTGGGGGCGGTGTTGATGTAAAGGGGCTCTGGAAAACCGCGAAGAAGCGCAGAAAGCGAAGGATGTCGGGGAAATCCCGGTTGGCTCAACCTCCTGCATCTTCGCCACTTCGCGTGGCGTCGCTCCTTCGCGGTTCGTTGCTCGGTCAACCCACGTTCGGGCCGTAAGGCAGCCGACGGCGGACGAGCCCGGGCGGCAACGCCCTCTGCGCCGGCGCGGCGGATGGCCCGGGCTACCCGCGGTCGAGGACCCACTGCACGGCCATGCGGACGAGCTGGTTGTTGTTGTCGAGGTTGAGCTTGTTCTTGAGGTGCTCGCGGTGGGTCTCGATGGTCTTGGGGCTCAGGTGAAGCCGGCGGGCGATCTCGCGGGTGGACAGTCCCTGGCCGATCATCTCGAAAACCTCGAGCTCGCGGTCGGACAGGGACTCGACGGGCGAGGCGCCGATCTTGCCGCCGGACTGCATCATGCGCTGCAGAACGCGCTCGGTCATGGGCCCGGACAGGAAGATGCGGTCTTCGAGGACCTGGTCCAGGGCCTGGATGACCTGCTCGGTGGCCTCGGCCTTGTTGACGTATCCCATGGCCCCGGCGCGGAGGGCGCGCTCGGCGTAGAGCAGCTCGTCGTGCATGGAGGACACGAGCATGCGCGTGGGCCAGTCGTGGGCCCGGACCTGCTTGATGAGCTCGAGCCCGGAGCCGCCCTCGAGGCTGATGTCGATGACCGCGGCGTGGGGCTGGTGCTTCAGGATGATCTCCAGCGCGGCGGCGGCGGAGCCGACCTGCCCGCAGACCTCGAAGCGGTCGGTCTTGCTGATGAGCTCGGCCAGGCCGTGGCGGACGATGGGGTGGTCGTCGACGATGAGGACCCGGTAGCGGCGGGGAGCGGTGACGGTTGAGGCAGCGCTGAGGGTGCTGGTCGCCTGCGGGCTCATGGGTGATCTCCTGGTTGGCCGTGGGACTCGGTCTGTCACGTCCGTGGGGTCGAACCCGGCTGAGGCGGGGGTTGCGAACCTGACGGGCCCGGCCCCACCTCGGGAGCTGCAAGCCGTCCCTCCGGGGGGCATCCATGATAAGGCAGGGGGAATGGGCTGACAGGATCATTTGCCCCGCCGGCGGGCACAAAAGCCGCGCGCCAGGCTCGAATAGGGGAATGCCCGGCGACAGGGGCAAAGGTTTTTCGGAGATCGTCGCCCCGCCGGTGACACCACCCAGGCCCGCCCGCCGGGTGCCAGTCCTGCCAAGTCACTGAAAACAAGGAACTTGCGCTCAATGGCGCGCCGGCGGGGGCGCGATCTGGTTTTAAGCTGCGATCTGGCATGTGGTTCCGTTCCGTGCGGCGATGGATTGGGGTGGGGAAATCTTCAACCGCCGCGGGCACCGGTGCCGATAACGCCCTACAGCCGGCTTATCGGGCGCAGGATGCCCTCGTGCGCCGGCCATCTGTTTGCGGAAGGTCATGGATGGCCGAACCAACCCAAGCCAGGACGGGCCCCGACGGCGGTGCGCTGATCGACAAGCTGACGCAGCAGCGCGACCTGTACGTCCAGCTCAAGGCCCTGGGCGCCGAGCAGGCCCAGCTCATCGCCGGCGGCGAGACCGAGAAGCTGCTGCACGTGCTGGCCCAGCGGCAGCAGATCGTCGCCCAGCTGGGCGAGCTCAACGCCGAGCTGTCCGCCTGGCGCCAGCGCTTCGGCGACCCGGCGGGGCGGCTGCCGGCCGAGCAGCGCGACCGGGTCAACGTCCTGCTGGCCGAGGTCGAGGCCCTGCTCGAGCAGATCATCGCCCAGGACGACCGCGACCGGCAGCAACTGGCCCAGGCGCGCGATGACGTCGGCGCGGAGATGCGGCAGGTCACGCACGCCGGCCGGGCGGTCAACGCCTACGCCCAGAGCGCGGCGTCGGCGGCGCGGTTCACGGACGGTCGCGGATGAGAACGAAGCCACGCATGAACACGAATGAACACGAACGGAGCACGGGGTGGTGGGCGGATACCCGGTTCGCGCGTCGTCCCGTTCTCGTGTAATGGATCGCTCATGACGGCGACGAATGTGGACAACCCGGCCCTCGCGGCGCAGCACCAGGCCGATCTGGCGGAGGTGATCCAGGCGTACAACCAGGTCACGGAGCGGTTGCAGCGCAGCCACGAGCGGCTCAAGGGCGAGGTGCTGCGGCTGCGGCGGGAGTTGGCGAGCACGAACGCCCAGCTTCAGCGCTCGCGTCGGCTTTCGGCGCTGGGGGAGATGGCCGCCGGGATCGCCCACGAGATCCGCAACCCGCTCTCGGCGATCCAGCTTTACGCGCAGATGGCGCGCGATGACCTGGGCAAAGCGGCGCAGCGCGAGGCGGCGCTGGCGGAGGCGGCCGGCCATGCGGAGAAGATCGTCGCGGCCGTGCGCGGGCTGGACGGGATCGTCAACGACGTGCTGAGCTTTGCGCGCGAGATCGAGCCCCGGCCGGTGCCCATCGATGCGCACGAGGCGCTGCACCGGGCCGTCGATGCGCATCGGCCGGCGATCGAGTCGGCGGCCGCGGACGTGCGCGTGATCGAGGCGAGCCGGCCGATCGAGCTTCGGGCGGATGCGGACCTGCTGCACCAGGCGCTGCTGAACCTGGTGCGCAACGCGGTGGACGCGATGGCGGAGGTGGATCGGCGGGTGCTGACGCTCTCGGCGGCGCGGGACGAGCAGGGGGTGTGCCTCCGCGTGGCCGACACCGGCCCGGGCATTGAGCCGGCGGACATCGATCGGATCTTCAACCCGTTCTTCACGACCCGCGACGCCGGCACGGGGCTGGGGCTGGCGATCGTGCACCGCATCGTCGATGCGCACAACGGGGCGATCGTGGCGGACAACGCGGCCGAGGGCGGCGCGGTGTTCGAACTGCATCTGCCGCGGTCGATGGACAAGCAGGGGGAACGGGCGGGGCTTGACGGTCGGGGCCGATCCCGAGCTTCGCCTGCGCTGAGCTCGGGTGTGGCGGGGGGAGGCGCACATGAGTGATCGGGTGCTGGTTGTCGACGACAAGCAGATGATGCGCGACAGCGTCGGCGCGACGTTGCAGCGCGCCGGCTTCCGCGTGGTGGCGGCGGCGGACGGGGCGGCGGCGCTGGCGGCGCTGGGGCGGCATCGGCCGGCGGCGGTGGTGACCGACCTGAAGATGCCGGAGATGGACGGGCTTCAGTTGCTGCGCCGCCTGCGCGAGCTCGACGACCAGTTGCCGGTGGTGCTGATGACCGCCTACGGGTCGGTGGGCGACGCGGTCCAGGCGATGAAGCACGGGGCGTTCGACTTCATCCAGAAGCCGTTCGAAGGCGATCAGCTCGTGCTGGTGGTCAAGCGCGCGGTGGAGCATCGTCGGCTGGTCTGGGAGAACGCGGCCCTGCGCAGCGAGGTGGGTGGCGGGGCGGGCGGCGCGGAGGCGTCGCCGCGGTTGATCGGCCAATCGGACGCGATGCGGGCGCTCACCGGGCAGATCGAGCAGGTCGCGGCCTCGCACAACACGGTGATGATCAGCGGCGAGTCGGGCACGGGCAAGGAGGTCGTGGCGCGGACGATCCACGCCCACAGCCCCCGGCGCGACCGGATGATGCTCTGCCTGAACTGCGCGGCCCTGTCGTCGAGCCTGCTCGAGAGCGAGTTGTTCGGCCACGAGCGGGGGGCGTTCACGGGGGCGGACCAGCTTCGCAAGGGGCGATTCGAGCTGGCGGACGGCGGGACGCTGCTGCTGGACGAGATCAGCGAGATCGGGCCGGAGCTTCAGGCCAAGCTCTTGCGTGTGTTGCAGGAGGGTGAGTTCGAGCGTGTGGGCTCGAGCACGACGATGCAGGTGGACGTGCGGGTGATCGCGACGACGAACCGGGACTTGAGCGAGGCGATCGCGGCGGGCGAGTTTCGGCAGGACCTGTACTATCGGCTGAACGTGCTGCCGCTGCACCTGCCGCCGCTGCGCGACCGGGCCGAGGACGTGCCGGCGCTGGCGGAGCACTTCCTGGTGGAGACGGCGCGGCGGGAGGGGCGCGAGGCGAAGCGGTTCACGGCCGAGGCGCTGGAGCTGATGCAGCGCTATCCCTGGCCGGGCAATGTGCGCGAGCTTCAGAACATCTGCCAGCGGGCGAACGTGCTGGCGCCGGGGCAGACGATCGAGGCGGCGCTGATCCAGCCGTGGTTGACGCCGGGCGGCGGTGCCGGGCAGGCGGATGCGGCCGCGGGAGGCGTCGAGGAGCAGGCGGCGTCGGCGGGCGTGGCGGGG